>NZ_JAIVFR010000570.1 GCF_020829685.1 Nostoc sp. CHAB 5715
TAACCCGCCCAGAAGTCGAGCAGTGGATCGAATGGGCAACAGATTAACGTGAGTTCGATGAACTAAAAAACGGCAGGAGGAAGGGCAGGCAAGTCTTTGGGATAAATATCAAGTGAAGGTTTTTGAGGCAAATAAGTATAAGCAGCTAAACCAGCCATCAAGTTGACCAAAAAGTTGAAAACACTTCGATGTCTAGAATGTTCAATTTGGCACAAGTTTTTCAGGTGGTCATTAACAGACTCAATTACTGCTCGCTTGCGTAAAAGAATTTTATCAATTATTTTTATCAAGCGATTTTTCATATTCTTTTTAGATTTAGTAACTAACTGTAATCCCCGCTCATATAACTCCTCAAAGAGTTTTTTTGAAATATATCCCCTGTCACCAAATAATTTACTTTCTTATGTCTTTGGTCATGTCTGGGACTGGCTCACGGTCATCGACATTTGCAGGAGTAAGTTGAAATGCTCAAGGTTCCACGGTCGTTAATAATTAAATGAAGTTTAAAACCAAAATGCCAACCTACAGAATTTTTTCCCCATTTGACTAATCCTTTAAATACCTTGTGTGCGTGTGCCCGACATCGATGACAAACTTCTATTGGTGTAGAATCAATAAAACTAATTCCTGTAATTTCACCTGTGCGTGTATGCAAAAAACAACACAAAAGCATCAAGCACCACGGCATCAATTCAATGAATCTGCTGTAGCTGACTAGATTCGGGAAGGCGCCATGCCAACTAGGGAGTACATGCAGGGTATAAAACTCTTTGAATGTTCGGTAGCCTGAACCATGAAAAGCGTTCGCCCTTGGCGTTGGCGAAGCCATCGCAATCGTCATTATCTCCGATAGATGCATCCGAGAAGTGCTGCGACGCTCTCCAATCATTGACGATAGCTGCGGTACTTGTTGCCACATCCTCTCCCATGACGAACAGAAATCATCTACATCGCAGAAAATCTGTGTGATGTCGAGGCGAGATACAATTGTAGACTAAGCCCTGACCCTTATTTTTATTAGATATTCTTAGTCTCGGCTTTTTTTTGTCACTTTTTTACCGATTTTCCATTAATCGTAGCGATCGCTGCCGTGAATGACTTGTTTTGCAAATCCATCCAGTTATGCAAATTCATGCATAGCAAGCTTTTTACCTTTTTATAACCGTCGAACTCACGTAAATTTACCATCTGCTGTGCGTGGTCGTCTTTGAGACTTTTGTCTAGTGCCTGAATATTGATCCATTGAAAGTAAGTTATACATAATGTCCTAGTTTATCATGTATATACATGGAAAAATGGTTGATTTTTTAAGATTTTTTTCTTATCCCGGTTTTCTGTTCCATTGATACTCACACCCCAGCATTCCTTATCCCACATTGGTCGATGGCAGGGGGATCAAGCTCGTTACGTTGGTTCTCGCAAAAATCTCTTTGATCTTCGCCGTACTGCCGTTGTTCATAATCTTCATGTCCTTGCCAAAATTTTTACTCACACCACTGAGCAGTCTGCTACTTCATCCTGATTACTGAATCGGTGTTCTAGATATTAGTTACTTTGGAGAAGCCAGCCATCTCAAGGGTTTCCCCAGTTTCGGCTGAACGAGTCGCACTTTATTTTATGATTCAAATCACACCTACTTACGTCCGGCTGATTTTGGTTGGTTGTTGGGACTTATTAATAAGCTAAACTTATCATTATTTCAAGTCTTTCAGCTTTTGCACTTTTCTCCGAAAACAGTATCACAGACTACTATTTTTTAGCGATCGCCAAACTTTTCGGTCTACTGAACCTGTCAAGGATGGACCTCACTGATGGTAAAGCCCAGACTGTACGCGCCACAAAAGAGCATAAATGCCATTGAGCGTGAGTAATTCCTCATGCTTACCCTGCTCCACAATTTGACCACGATCCATCACATAAATACAATGACTGTGACGAATCGTCGAAAGACGATGAGCGATCGCAATTGTCGTGCGATTTTGAGTAATCATCGCCAGCGACTTCTGAATAGCCGCTTCCGTTTCATTATCCACCGCAGAAGTCGCCTCATCCAAAATGAGAATTGGTGGGTCTTTGAGAATAGCACGAGCGATCGCAATTCGTTGACGTTGACCACCAGAAAGCTTCTGACCCCGTTCGCCAACGATAGTATCGTATCCTTGGGGTAGTTGCAGAATGAATTCGTGTGCCTGGGCTAATTTGGCAGCGTGAATGATTTCGTTGTGACTAGCGTCAAAACTGCCATAAGCAATGTTCTCAGCTACCGTACCGTGAAATAGAAACACATCTTGACTTACCCAACCGATACAACGTCGTAGTTCTGCTAGTTGCAACTCTCGAATATCGATACCATCAATCAGGATTTGTCCACCTTGGACTTCATAAAAGCGTAGTAGCAACTTGACTAAGGTACTTTTACCAGAACCCGTTGCACCGACAATGCCAATGCTTGCCCCGGTTGGAATATGCAGTGATAGATTTTTGAGTATATTGGTGCGACCGTTGTAAGCAAAGGTGATATTGTCAATATGCACTTGACCGCGTACTGTTGTTGATGGAAAAGAATGGTTCCCTGTGGGAATAGCAATAGGAGTATCTAACAACCCCATCACTCTACGGACGGAAGCCATAGCCCGTTGATACTCATCCATGACGGAACTCAAAGTAGCAAATGGCCACAATAATTGCTGCACAATCAGCACTATGAAACTATAGTTTCCTACAGTTAACTGATTATTCGCCACTGAAATACCACCAAAAAACAGCGTAGCAATGAAACTTAGTACAACTATGAATCGAATTACTGGGAAAAACGCAGCAGAAACAGTAATAGCTTGACGATTACTGCGACGATAAGCTTCACTTTCAGAGAGGACACGACCTTGTTCGTAGGTTTCAGCAGTAAAACTTTTAATTGTGGCAATCCCTGAGAGGTTATTGGCTAAACGGCTATTGATGAATCCAGCTTTGTCACGGACATCTGCATAACGGAGAGCTAATCGTTTTTGGAATACTAATGAACCCCAGAAAATCAAGGGTATGGGTAGTATTGCCAACCACGCTCCATTGGGAGCCACAAGAGTAAATGAACTGCCTACAACTAAAACTGTGGTGATAAATTGCAGAATTTCCGCAGCCCCAGAATCGAGAAACCGTTCTAATTGATTAATATCATCGTTTAAAATTGATAGGAGTGTGCCTGTAGAGTGTTCCTCAAAGTAGCTCAGTTCTAGTTCTTGTAAATGGCTATAGGCATCAAGACGCAGTTCGTGCTGGATGGTTTGAGCTAAATTACGCCACAGGCGAGTATATAAAAATTCAAATAACGACTCCGAACTCCAAATTAATAATGCTAATAATGATAGTATCGCCAGTTGTCCAATGATGTTGGTTATGCCGATTTTGGCAATTAGGGAATTTTCTTTTTCCACCACGACATCTATAGTTTGGGCAATTAAATAGGATGGCGCTAGGTCGAAGATTTTATTGATTATGGTAAAGGTTACAGCACTCCTTACTTGAGAGTGGTAGTCTCTGGCATAGAGTAACAAACGTAATAGTGGATGCTTTTTGGATACTTGCAAATCTTTCATGGTAAGTGCCAAATTTAGAGAAAATAATTAATGATAATCAGCTAAAATTTTCCTCAATTAATATAGATGGAATTTGTGCGAAAATAGCAATTTAAAAAAGTTAGACAAATGCAAGATTCGGTTATTTCAGGTAATTGCTCATATTTTAAATCTGGTGAGAAATCTGAGCTTAAGGTGTGTTGACAAGGTATTTAAATAAATCATCGATTACTGCATCAGCCGCAAGCGAAGTTCGCGCTCTCCAGATTGTAGGGTCTACATAATAAACACGATTTTGTTGAACAGCTTTCAGCTTGTTCCAAAGCGGTTTTTTCTGAAGAATGCTTAAATCACGCTCACCTGTATGATTCCCGCTATAAGCAATGACAAACATAACATCACCATCTGCTTTTTCTAATTCCTCTTCAGAGAAACTAATAAATCCTCGTGGGTTAAAGTCTTGTGATGGTGGGCGTTGTAATCCAGCATCGCTTAAAACAGAGCTAATGAATGAGTTTTTTACTTCGCTAATCATGCCACCACAACAAAAGTTAACAAAAGAAATCTTTTTATTTTTGTAGCGATTCTCCTGCAGGGGAAACGCATCTAAATTAGTCTTGACAAAAACCTTGGTTAATGTATCAACGGAAGAATCAGAATTTATCGTTTGAGTGATTTTCCAAGGATCAAGGCGATCGCCTCAATCATTTTCAATAAGCAGACATTAATGCGATTTTTTGAGGGTTTATTGAGATTGAGACGTTCTTATTGACAAGATGCGTTTGCCCTGCTATGGACGGCAGTAAATCACTTTACTTAGGTATTTTAGCATGGGTGTTAGGAGACCATAGTGCTGAAACTTTTGAACAATTCCTTTAACCAGTCATGTTTGCTCAACCCATAGTCAGTAGACCGAAAAGTTTTGCGATCGCTCTTTTGTGAATACCTGTTTAAGTGTTTTTTCTCTAAAACTTGTGCTTTTATATCTCAGTGTTAAATGGCTTAGTTGAACTCCAAACATAATTAAAACTAATAATTTAGCGAAAATAAGAGCAACTCTCGCACTAAAATACGGTTCTGGTGCTGTGTCCAAGAATTTTATCAAGGAGTTGAGTAAAAATTGAGCTAGAAAAATATCTGGTTTGACTATGACTGCAACTACTACTCCAGTTTTAACTGATAATAAAACCTTGAACGAAGTAGTTAACTGTTTAACAGAAAACATTCCGCTCAAGTCTCAAGGCAAGTGTGAACAAAGGAATATCTTTGAAATTTTAATTCGAGCCGCCACCCAAAAAGATAGTATTGAAAATATAGCGGTTATCAGTCCAGTTCAGTACACTTAGGAGAGAACAATTCTACTGATAACTGGTCGCTATGAAAGCCTACTCTCTCGACTTGCGTCAGAAAGTTGTTGATGCTTATGCCTGCGGTGACAT
>NZ_JAIVFR010000571.1 GCF_020829685.1 Nostoc sp. CHAB 5715
AGAGCATCGCCGTGCCGAACCAGCCGATCATCGCGGCGCCGATGCCCGAGGTGATGTGGTCGTAGCCCGGCGCGATGTCGGTCGTGAGCGGCCCCAGCGTGTAGAACGGCGCCTCGCCGCACACGGCGAGCTGCTTGTCCATGTTGGCCTTGATCTTGTGCATCGGCACATGGCCAGGGCCTTCGATCATGACCTGGCAGCCCTTGTTCCAGGCGATCTTGGTCAGCTCGCCCAGCGTCTCGAGCTCCGCGAACTGGGCTGCGTCGTTGGCGTCCGCGATCGAGCCCGGCCGGAGCCCGTCGCCGAGCGAGAACGACACGTCGTATTTCCGCATGATGTCGCAGATGTCGCCGAAGCGCTCGTAGAGGAAGCTCTCGCGGTGGCCCGCGAGGCACCAGCGCGCCATGATCGAGCCGCCGCGGCTGACGATCCCGGTGACGCGCTCGGCGGTCAGCGGCACATGCGCGAGCCGCACGCCGGCATGGATGGTGAAGTAGTCCACCCCCTGCTCCGCCTGCTCGATGAGCGTGTCCTTGAACACCTCCCAGTCGAGCTTCAGCGGGTCGCCGTCGACTTTTTCGAGCGCCTGGTAGATCGGCACGGTTCCGATCGGCACCGGCGAGTTGCGGATGATCCAGGAGCGGATGTTGTGGATGTTGCGGCCGGTGGAGAGGTCCATCACCGTGTCCGCGCCCCAGCGGATCGCCCAGACCAGCTTCTCCACCTCTTCCGCGGCGCCTGAGGTGACGGCGGAGTTGCCGATGTTGGCGTTGACCTTGACCAGGAAGTTCCGGCCGATCGCCATCGGCTCGACTTCGGGGTGGTTGACGTTCGCCGGAATGATCGCGCGGCCGCGGGCGATCTCGTCGCGCACGAACTCCGGCGTCACGAATTCCGGGATCGCCGCGCCGAAGCTGTCGCCGTCGGCGTGGCGGACGCCCGCGCCCTCCATCGCGGCCTCCCGCGCGAGGTTCTCACGGAAGGCGACATAGACCATTTCTTCGGTGACGATCCCGGCGCGAGCGAACTCATACTGCGTGACGGGCTGGCCGTCCGCCGCCTCACGGATCGTCCGTGTCGCAGGACACGGCGCCACGAGCTTGTCGGCGGAGACGTTGCCGTTGTCCTCGGGCTTCACCGCGCGGCCAGCGGAGGTCAGAAGACCGCGCTTTGCGATCCAAGGTTCGCGGACGGAGGGCAGGCCGGCGGCGAGATCGATCGGCGCATCGGTCTCGGTGTAAGGCCCGGACGGATCATAGACGCGCACCGGCGGCTCATTCGGGTCCGACAGCGCGATCTCGCGGAACGGCACGCGGAGCTCAGGGTGCGACTTCGGCGCGGCGTAAACCTTGCGCGAGCCGAAGATCGGCCCGGTGGTGACGCTGTCGGGCGCGGCTTTGGCGTCGCGCGGCGGCACATAGACGTTCATTCGGGATCTCCTCCTCGAGAGTTGGAGATCCGGATCTGACGAACTGTCAGGGCGGCCAACTGCTCGGAGGCTTTCGGCCGTTCGGTCCCGTCCCTTCGCCGGCATGACCCGGATCAGGTTCGAAGGGATCGGCCTACAGGCCATCTCAGCCCCGCATCGCAGCGGGACGCCCCTCGGAACGAAGGGAAGGTTAAGGGCCGTGGAGCAGGATGTCGAGACGGCTGACAAGATCATCCGCTTCGGCGTCAACCGAAGCCGCTCCTCTGCGCCTCCGGCTTGACTTTCGTCCGCCGTCGTCAGAATTTGGAATTCCGAATTCGTCGACGAGAGCCGCCGTGACGCCGCTCCAGAGCTCGCCCAACCTGATCCAGCAGGTCCACGACCGGATCCTGTCCGCGATCATCGATCACACTCTGCCGCCGGGCGCCCGCATCCGGCAGCAGGAGCTCGCCGAGCAGCTCGGCGTGTCGCGGCAGCCGGTCAGCCATGCGCTTCACCTGCTGCACCGCCAGGGGCTGGTGGTCGAGAGCGGCCGCAAGGGGTTTCAGGTGACGCCGGTCGACGCCGCCGGCGTCCGGCAGCTCTACGAGGTGCGGAGCGCGCTCGACGGGCTCGCCGCCCGTCTCGCTGCGGGGCGCGTGGACGCTGACGCCGCAGGGCGTGCGGCGCTGGAGGCGGCGCTGGCCGGCGGCGACGTCGTCACCGCGCGCACCCCGCTCGCCGAGCTCATCGCGCTCGACGTCGACTTCCACTGCGCGCTCTACCGGCTGTCCGGCAATCCGGCGATCGAGGCGACGACCGCGTCGCAATGGCCCCACATCTGCCGCGCCATGGCGGCGGTGCTCACCGACGAGGCCCACCGCGGCCGCGTCTGGGCCGAGCATCGGGCGATCGCCGCCCGCGTGCTCGCCGGAGACGCCGTCCGGGCGGAGGCGGAAGCCCGGATCCACGCGATTGAGGCGGGGCTCGTGACCGAACGGCGGCTGCAAACGCTGCGAAACGCGGCTTAAGACCCGAAAACGGGCGAGGCCGTTTCAAGGAGGACGTCATGAAACTGACGAAAGACCAGCTCGACCAGTTCCATACCGAAGGATGGCTGCTGCTGCCGGAGCTGTTCACCCCCGAGGAGGTCGACCTTCTGCGTCGCGAGGCGGTTGCGATCTACGACCAGCAACGGCCGGAGGTCTGGCGTGAGAAGGACGGCGCGCCGCGCACCGCCTTCGCCGCCCATCTCTACAACGAGGCCTTCCGCCTGCTTGGCGCGCATCCGCGCATGATCGAGCCCGTCGAGCAGCTGTTCGGCGAGAAGGTCTACATGCACCAGTACAAGATCAACGCGAAGTCGGCCTTCACCGGCGCGGTCTGGCAATGGCACCAGGACTACGGCACCTGGAAGCGCGACGACGGCATGCCGGAGCCCCGCGCCATGAACATCGCGGTGTTCCTCGACGAGGTGATGCCGATCAACGGTCCGCTGATGCTGGTCCCGCGCAGCCAGACCGCCGGCGACCTGGAGGCCAGCCACGACCTCGAGACGACGTCCTACCCTCTCTGGACGCTCGACGAGGAGACGGTGACGCGGCTCGTCGCTGAAGGCGGCATCGTCGCGCCGACGGGAAAGGCGGGCGGCATGCTGATGTTCCACGGCAATCTCGTGCACGGCTCGGCCGGCAACATCACGCCCTACCCGCGCAAGATCGTCTATCTCACGCTGAACAGCTGCTCGAACCACATTCGCACGCCGACGCGGCCGGAGTTCATCGCGCACACGGATTTCGCGCCGATCGAGGTGGTGGAGGACGATGCGCTGGTGCGGCTGGCGCGGAGCTACGCGCAGGCGGCGGAGTAGGCCTTCAACGATCGGCCTGTGACCGGCATGACCGTTGAGTTTTCTCGGTCGCGCTTTGCTAGAGCTGCGACGTCTCGGCGGCGAGCGTGGCGTCAGCGCGCGCCGCCCAGACGTCGATCTCGTCCCTAGACGAAAGAAGTTCGTCCGCCGACAGCGGGCAGGTTGTCGGCGTCTCCACCAGCGACTCGTCGTACTTCGCCATGTCGATCCGCGCCTGACGGACCGCATCCCGCCAGACCTCGTCAAGGTCGATCCTGCGCAGCATCGACGGGGTCGACGCCTTACGCGCTTCGAGCTGAAACCCGAAGATCTCCGAACGCCATTTAGCCCTCAGAGCGGGATCTGGGTTCGACGCCGCCTTGACGACATGCGTGAGGATCAGCCGCAGATAGCTTTCGAAAGCCCGGAATTCCGACCGCCCCACGCTTTCAATCTCCTCGGCGACGTTCTCCAGGTCTAGCTCGTTAGAAAGCCCCCGCGCGCGCTCCTTCAGGTCGCGCAATAGCGCGGCCTGGCGTTCGGACCACAGCAGGATATCGGTATCGTAGGCGGCGACGTCGCTCATGGCTCAGCGCGATCCTGAACGGACACAGCCCGCACGATCCGTCCGACCAGCGAGCCGAAGTCGAGCGGCTTGGCGAGAAGCGGCGCAGCGTCGACAGGCGCCGCAGCCGGAAGACCTTCGATCAGGCGCTCGTCGAAGCGTGAGAGTTCGAGCGCCGCCTGACGCAACGCGTCCTGCCAGAGGTCGTCCATGTCGAGTCGCCCGGCGATCGCCGGGGTCACCCGGCGCGATGCTGCGAGATTGAAAGCCGAGGCCTCGGTTCCCCATTTGGCGACCAGATCTGGCCGAGTGTTCGATGTGGCTTTGATCGCGTGGATCAGGATCTGAAGAACGAGGCTCTCCACCGCCGCAAGCTCCGACCGCCCCACGCTCTCGATCTCCTCGGCGACGTTCTCGAGGTCCAGTTCGTTCGGCAGTCCGCGCACGCGCGCCTTCAGGTCGCGCAGGATGGCGGCCTGGCGTTCGGACCAGAGAAGGATGTCAGCATCGTAGTCGGCGACGTCGCTCATGGTCGGCTCCTCATGCGGTTAATGTCGCGCAGAGGGCGCCGAACTTCAACGTGGTCGCCAAACGCAGAAGGCCGGGCTTCATGGCCCGGCCTTCCAATTCATCTTCGTCGCAAACCTCACAGCGACTTGACGATGCTCTCCGTCATCTTCTTCGCGTCGCCGAACAGCATCATGGTGTTGTCGCGGAAGAACAGCTCGTTCTCGACGCCGGCGTAGCCCGCCGCCATGCCGCGCTTGATGAACAGCACGGTGCCGGCCTTCTCGACGTCGAGGATCGGCATGCCGTAGATCGCCGAGGTCTTGTCGGTCTTCGCCGCCGGGTTGGTGACGTCGTTCGCGCCGATGACGAAGGCGACGTCCGCGCCGGAGAATTCCGAGTTGATGTCCTCGAGCTCGAACACCTCGTCGTAGGGCACCTGGGCTTCGGCGAGCAGCACGTTCATGTGGCCCGGCATGCGGCCGGCGACCGGATGGATGGCGTACTTCACCTCGACGCCCTCCTCCTTCAGCTTGTCGCACATTTCGCGGAGCGCGTGCTGGGCCTGCGCCACCGCCATGCCGTAGCCCGGCACGATGATGACCTTGGCGGCGTTCTTCATGATGTAGGCGGCGTCCTCGGCCGCGCCCTGCTTCACCGGGCGCTGCTCGACCTGCCCG
>NZ_JAIVFR010000572.1 GCF_020829685.1 Nostoc sp. CHAB 5715
GAGAAAGAGGAAGAAAGGCCACCACCAAGCCCAAAATAGATTTAATACGAAATTGCGATCGCGGGTTTGCGGCCCAATAAATAACACTGCAACTATAATCGCAAAAGCCGTTGCAGTAAAACCATAGTTAATGCGATCGGGCCACCAGGGACTACGCAAAAACCGCCGCAAACGAGGATAGGCATTTAACAGATTCACCCGAAATCGTTTTTTCTTCGTTTCGGCTGGCCAGAAAATTTCTTCTGTTAATTCATTAGCACCCTCTGCTTGCACGATCGCTCTTTCTACCAGATTTTTCAATTCCTTGAGATTGCCAGGAAAATCATAAGACTGTAGACGACGTAAAGCTTCTGGGGTAATGTGCGGTTTCGGAACGCCTCTAGATCGAATGTAGAGACTAGTATAATATTCAACCTGTGCCTGAATATCAGCTTTCCGCACCCGTAGCGGTGGTACTTTAATAATGTGACCGATACAGCGTTCAATTGTCGGCTGAGTTTTTTCAGAAACAATCAGAATTCTGGCTTTACTGGGACGAGGTTCCGGTGCTGCTTCTCCCGAACGACTGACGGGGGTATATGTGCCAGTTTTGAGCAACTGCGTTACCGGAGGTAATAATTCTTCGGGCAATTCTTGGATGTTGTTGAGAACTAAAGTACCTTCTCCCAACCATTCCAACAATCCTGGTTTACCGCCAGCGCGACCGAATAAATCTGCACCGCTAGTTTGCAGAATACCGCAATTTACTTTAATAATTGGTTCTCGTCGTTTTGGAGAACCAAAGTGGATGAGGGCTGCTATATTGTCTTTTTCTAACCCTGGTTCTCCAAAAATATCCACTGATTTGCGATCAGCCGCCGCTTCTCGAATTTGCTCGCGCAACCGCACAGCATAGCGACTTGTACCAACAATTCCCCGTTGCGCTTTGGTAACTAAATATGGCCGCAAAGCTACAGAACGTTCTTGTTCATAGCCAAGTGCAGATGTAGCCTGAGCTAATTCTTGAGCCAATTGACGCGAAAAAGCCTGAGCAATTTCCGGGTATTGGTTAACTAAAGTGCGAAATTTATCACCAGGCACAACCCACAAATGACAATCTGTCACCGTAGTAATTGTGAATGGAGTTAATTGATCCAACAACAATTCTTTGAGTTCAATTACTGCACCGGGGAGGAATCCACAAGCTAAGGCTGGGTTGGTTTGATTGGTGCTATTGCTTTCGAGTTGACCTTCTACAAGAATATAAAGGGCTTCTGGAGGAGTGCCTTCGCTAACTAAGTCAGTTTCGGCACTTACTACTTGTTCTTCAATTACTTGAGCGATCGCATTTAACACTTCAGGCGAGAGAATTCCTAAACTCGTCCGTTCTTTTAGCCATGTAACCGTTTCTGGAGATGTCATATTAATTTCTCCGTGTAGGCTGCTGTATAAAATGAATTATCTCTTGAAAGCTGAGTCAATAATTCAAAATTATAAATTAAGTTCAGATCGGACTGCACTTTCCCTTTTCCTTTAACTTCTCCAGTAAATTCCAAGACCTTTTTTCATTCTCCGAGATAAACAGAGGAAGCCAGTAGACTGCTTTCTCTATTAACCTATTACTATCATTATTCAAATCTTCAATCAATTTTACTACTGACTTAAATCCTAGCTTAGGAATTGCAAAATCTAACCATAATTTAATAGATTGAGCATTAGATTTTAAAACCCCATACTTGAATAATTTTGTGACATAATCTCTTTTGTGCAAGACTTTCTTTGCAATTACAATAGTACTCAAACTTTTTTTTTCAACCATGCTCTTGATAATTTCATACGCTTCAACTTCAGGTATGGATTTTAAATCCTCTAAAATTACCTTTTCCTCATGAGAAGATAAGGATCTATAACTGCTAATCTCTATTAAATTTTGAATATGCTCATTCATTATTGTTAAAATTGATATGGCATGAAAAGGTTTAATGGCAAACCTGCATTACTTGCTGAATTAGCTGATGGTTTGTAATGACCAGAAAGATTATTCCAGTATTTGATTTGACCTTTATTGTTTTTATTATGTCCAAAGCGAATTTGACCGGCAAAGTCAACATTGTTACCTCTTGCAATATCAATATGACTTCCTAAACCAAATTTTTGCCTTGCTATATATATCTGGCCTCCCTGTACTACGAAGTTGTACTCACCATTCGGTGTAAACACTTTATTGTGAGGTGTTTTATATCTCCACTTATTACCATCAAAAAAAAGCTCATTACGGCGAATATAATTAGGAATATCTTCGGGATATAGATTAGGAAAATATTCTGCTCCTGGCTCAATCGTGGCAACTTGTAGATTAATATTGTCTCTATCAATTGTATAATTTCCCTAATAGTAGCAACATCTAGAATTTGCTGTCGGGCACTGTTGACTATTTCGATAGCTCTTGTTGTCGCAGTTGATTCGGGTTCAATGATGAGTTTAACTGTCTCTATGCCGATTGATGATGCTTCAATTGAGCTTAATTCGTCAAGATAGACGCGAGTCACTCGTTGTGAGTTGAGTAATTCTGTATATCTTTCAGTATCTCCAGTATCAACGCTACGGTTGGGGAAAATCACAACACCACGCCAATTGTTAGTTAATTCGGTTTTGTCGAGATAATTAAAGATTTCGGTAAATAAACGTGAGTAGAACTTTTTGTCTGGTTGAAATTGCACTTCTGCAAAATAAATGGGTAGTGCTGCTGCATTTGGGAGGAAAACACCATCGATTCTAAACGCTAGTTGTTTAACTTCGACTGAAGAAAATTGGTAAACACTAGCTAGTTGGGGCGGTTGGTTAATCAGTTCAAAGAAAGTAGTGGGGATACTTTGGAAGATGCGATAAAAGATACTGTCTGTTTTCAAGGGAGCTTGTTTTACAATTGATGAACATATTTTACACTTCGACGCTCCCGTGGAGACTCTTTAGAGTATACAAAAATTGGCTGCTAAGATACTGCATATATGTATGTCAACAATTCTATAAATAATATTTGAATTGTGTCAGAGCGTGATACAAAAAGTATTTTAAAAATATTAGGTGTTTAAAGCTGACATTAATATTAGCAATTTCCCCCTAGAATTTTAGAAATAGGGTGTTTTATAGTAAAAAAATTGATTGGGCATTGGGAATGGGATCAACTCTTTCCCTAGTTCCTAATCCTAGTCTCAGACAAAAAAGGGGAATTTTGCCTAAAGGACTCGAAGCCTGCGTAAATCAGTATGGCCCGTGATTAGACGCGTAAAGCGTGTCTTAATCATTCATGGGCGTTGACAGATTCAATTCCCAATTGGCTAGAGTACGGCAGAGTTATGATCCCTAGCATTACAGATTCAGCAGTGAAGGCTGCGTTAGCAGCTGTTGCATCGGAGTCAGCCTCAGCAGAAGAAAAAATCCAGATGCTGATCGAGATAGCACAGGGTTTTCAAAAAAAGCCCAAAACAGCCCAAGACTTGCGAAATGCAGTTGGGTTATATTACCGGGCATATCAAATGTGTGGTGAAGAGTATCCCTTACTAAAAGCTAGGGCCCAAGTGGGCATGGCAGGGACGTTACAGGCAATACCGGATGCTGATTACCAACTGCTGCTGCAAGCGAAAGCAGGTTATGAAGAAGCGTTACCGATTTTACAACAATTAGCGTCACCAGAGGAAGTGGCAGAGACGCAGATGAATTTTGGGCTGGTGTTGCAATCGCTTGTACCATTCAATTTGGCACGGATAACCGACAGCATCCAGGCTTATCATGAGGCGTTGCGGGTGTTTTCTTGGGAAGATTACCCCCAGGAATACGCGATTTTGTATAACAATATTGCGATCGCTTACCTTTCTATGCCCCTAGCATCGGAACGCGAATACTTGCGTCAAGGGTTAGCTGTGCAATCATTTGAGGTAGCACTAAAGCATATTAATTTGATTGACCATCCTAGAGAATATGCGATGTTGCAAAACAATTTAGGTAACGCTTTGCAATATTTAGTGAGTTCCCATCGTGTAGAGAATAATTTAAGAGCGATCGCAGCTTATGACGAAGCGTTAAAAGTGCGTAACGCCAAAGATACACCTCTAGAGTACGCTAACACAATTTCCAACAAAGCCAACGCCTTATTCAACTTACCAGACGACCAGGAAAAACCAGAAGTTGGTAATCCTCAAAATCTTTTGCAAGCGCGTATCTACTATCAAGACGCTTTAGAAATATTTACGAAATACCAACAAATTGCCCAAGCAGAGGTAGTAGCCCAAGCGTTACAAGATGTAGAAGCAGAAATAGGAAATAGGGAATAGGGAATAGGGAATAGGTTAGTTATTCTTTCTCCCTCATCTCCCCACTCCCCACTCCCTACTCCCCACTCCCCACTCCCCTAATTCCTAACAATCAGGACAAAACAGCGTGAGAGATATTTTTACCTACCCAAACGTGATAGATTTTCTCAAAAGTTTAGCAGATGGTGACTTGAACATAGCAACAGAATTTGTGTGGTTAATCATTGCCACAGCCTTGTCTATGGTTGGCGGTGCAATTGGTGGAATGCTGTTAGCTGGGAAAGATATAGGCTATCAGTTTTCAGCAATGCTTGGTGCATTATTTGCCCCTGCTGGTGTAATTCCCGGCATCCTCTTAGGGCTTGCAGTCTTAAATTTATTGGCAAATTATTAGGAGAAAATATGTTAGAGATAGGATGGTTTTCTGCCAAGTTATTTTTGAAAGGAAAGCTACTACGCGATCCGATATATTTTCTTAAGCAAACTACTATTGGTATTGCTGTAAGTTTTTTACTACTAGTGTTAGTTGCACAAGCCCCAATTCCCTTCTACTTACCAATAATATTATCTAGCTTAGTGACAGGCATGATTATGCCATTTCTCCTCAAGGATTTCAAAATGAAGTGATTTGTCATTGATAAATAACCAATGCCCAATGCCCAATACTTCGACTTCGCTCAGTACAAGTGCCCAATGACTAATGACCAATGAC
>NZ_JAIVFR010000573.1 GCF_020829685.1 Nostoc sp. CHAB 5715
TAATCCGCTTTGATTTTTGAAATTATTTGCGTAGGCGGGGAGTAGGGAATAGGGAGTAGGGAGTAGGGAATCAGGCTTTTCGAGGTGTACGGTGTTTATTCAAAAATCAAATAGGAATCCTATATCATATCTAATATATCCGAGTCTTTACTTGTATCAAACTTCCTAGCGAATAATTTTTCTGATTGCCTGATTTTTTCAAAATCCTATTTTTCTAAAAGCATCAAAACTTCCCCATCCTGAATTATATCTCTTAATAAAAAACACATTTGTAAACTCATCAAATTGAGTAAATATCTGAGCGTATATTTGACTATCTGCTTTTTTATATATGTGTATAAAAAAGCAAACATCATCTCTATTCAACTGACTAACAAGACGCTTCAATTGTTCAGGATACTTATGCGCCAAAATTATATATGCTATTCTCATAAAAATTATCTTGGGATATAAAGACATATTTAATACTTCTCAATCCTCTAAGTATTCCTCAGAGATCCGCTTTACGTGGTAAAGTTAATAACATTAACGGATTGTCAATATGCGAGTTCAAAAAACTGTAGTTGCGATCGCAGTAATATTAGTGGGTGGGAAAAATCCAGAGGCCCTTGCAGACTCGCAATCTTCTACTCAGGATGGATCTAGTGGTATTGTTACCCCAAAAGCTATGACCCATATAGGAGAGTATGCCAAATATGGTGATTATATAGGAGCGACTTCAGGAGATAAACAGACCCTTGAATTTTCCCAAAAAGTTGTCAAAGACATCCAAATTCGTTTTATTAATGACAAAGGTAAGTTGCTTGATGATAAAGGTCAGCCAATCAAAGTGCGGACTCAGACAGATTTTATCATTGGTTTGCTCAGACTCAAACCTGGTCAGGTATTCCGTGAAGATTTGCTTCAAGCAGACTTGCAACGATTGAGGAGATTAGAGTCATTTAATCAAGTAAATGTTGATCGAGAAGAAGATGCAAAGAGTGTTAATATCATCTATAAAATCAAAGAGCGTAAATTCCCTTCTCTAATCTTAGGAGGCGGTGATAACGATGATGTTGGGTTATATGGGCGGGTAGGTTACAAAGATGCAAATATTAGCGGTCTTAACGATAAATTAGATACAACTGTGCAGTTGAGCAGTAAAGATGTCCAGTTTAATGGTCAATTCACTAGTCGTTATCGTCCTGGAGAACCAAACCGCTTAGGCTATAGCATTAGAGGTTTTCGTAGTCGAAATATATCGGGAACCTTCAACGAAGATATCAGATTGTCTAACGGCAACAAAGTGCGCGAGGGAAGGTTTGGCGGTTCTGTGGGAGTTTTAGGAGCTTTTGATGACTGGGATACATCAGTGGCTCTCAACTATACCAGGATTAGCCTACGCGATCAAGAATATAACGTTGCACAAGTCGATAGATTAGGGAGTCCGCTATCTGTTAGCGGTACTGGCATTGATGATCTATTTACAGTATCATTTGCTTTGTCCAGAGATCAACGCGATCGCCGAGAAAATCCGACTCAAGGATCAATTCTCACCCTCAGCACAGAACAAGCGATTCCCATTGGATTGGGTAATATTTCTAGCAACCGCCTAAAGGGAGACTATATTCAATATTTACCAGTCAGCTGGATAGGGAATGGTAGACCAACCGACAATCCAGAAATGTTGGCGATTAATTTACAAATTGGTACGACTATTGGAAACTTTCCACCAGCTGATGCCTTTAATATTGGTGGGCTAAATTCTGTCAGAGGTTACGGTTATGGTAAAGTTGCCAGTGGTCGCAGTTATGGTTTAGCTTCCGTGGAATATCGTTTTCCAATTTTCCAGTCAATCGGAGGAGTTCTCTTTACTGACCTCGCTTCAGATTTCGGGTCTAGCGAAACCGTGCTAGGAGAACCAGGAGTGCTGCGAGACAAACCTGGAAGTGGCTTTGGTTACGGCTTAGGATTGCGAGTCAAGTCATCCTTTGGGCTGATTCGAGGCGACTTAGGAATTAGCAACCAGGGAGAAGTTAGATTTGAAGTTACTACAGGTCAGCGATTTTAATCCCATTAGTTTTTACTTTGCGTTCCTTTGCGTTAACCTCCGCGTTCCTCTGCGTTTAAATCTTCTTTTTCCAATCCCTTCTGAACATGAAAAACTTGCAAGTTCTAGAAAAAGGATTTTCATCTTGTAGTTAAGCCAAAGGCAGAAAAAACCGAAACGTACTGCCAATTCCCAACTCGCTTTCTACCTGAATCTGACCACCTTGTAGTTCAATCAAACGACGGGAAATAGTTAAGCCAACACCAGTGCCTCCCGAATGGCGATCGCGCGACTGATCGGCTCGCCAGAAGCGTTCAAACACATGGGGCAAATTTT
Organism: Nostoc sp. CHAB 5715; assembly: GCF_020829685.1. GTDB lineage: Bacteria > Cyanobacteriota > Cyanobacteriia > Cyanobacteriales > Nostocaceae > Nostoc. The sequence goes on from NZ_JAIVFR010000573.1 coordinate 2,366, forward strand.
CTGAAGCAATACCAATACCTGTATCAATAACCGCAATCCAGAGAAAAGAAGCTTCAGTTCCAACACGAATGGTAATTGAACCTTCATTCGTGTAACGCACTGCATTACCTAGCAAATTAACCAACACCTGTTCTGTGCGGTCAATATCTGCCAATACAGGAGGTAGCACAGATGGACATTGCAATACCAGAACTGGCCCATCCTCCAACAGCTGATCGGTAAATTTCTCCACTAATGACTCTAACAACGGACGCAGATTTACCCGTTGGATATTAATTGGCAAATAACCAGCTTCTGCCTTAGATAGTTCTTGTAAATCGTTCACCAACCGCTCTAACCGCCTAGTTTCTTTAGCTAAACGCCGATAAATCTCAGGAGACGCTTCGATTTCCCCATCAGCCAGTTCTTCCAAGTAACCGCGCACCACTGTTAACGGTGTCCGTAATTCATGGGTCATGTCTCCAATCACTTCTCGCCGCCGCGCTTCTACCCCTTCTAAACTGGCTGCCATCCGGTTGAAACTAGCACCCAATCCATTAAGTTCTGGAATGTCAGACATCGGTAGTCGTGCATCCATTTGACCAGCAGCAAATTTTTGGGTAATTTGTTCCATCTCCGTCAACCGCCGCATAATCCGTCTGGACACCCAGTAACTCAAACCTCCGGCGGCGGTGGTGCCAACTAAGACTGACCAAATAGTACTTCGCTGCCAAGCAAATTCAAATCCTGTAACCAATTCAGTACGGATATTGATTAAGTCGAACCCCCGATTTTCTAATCGTTCCAAATGCAAGACAAACAAGCGAGGGGAAGAGATTTTACTGATGCTCACCAGACTAGCTACCCCCACGATCATTACTACTACGTGGGAAAGAAATAGGCGCCCTCTCAGCCCCATTTTCATAACATTTACGCTATTAAAGGATCTTCAAATTTATAGCCCACCCCAACAACAGTTTTAATAAAAGTAGGATTTGCCGAATCAGGCTCAATCTTTTTTCGCAACCGAGCTACATGAGTATCTACCACTCGTTCATCGCCAAAAAAGTTATCTCCCCAAAGTTTATCAATTAGTTGAGTGCGATTCCAAACTCGACCAGGATTGCTGACAAAGGTAGTTAACAAGTTAAATTCTAGGGTAGTTAAGTCCAAAATCTCAACTTCTTTGGAATCCATCTGACGACTGGCAGTGCGCTGGTCTACATCGACAATAAAATGTTGGGTACGATTGACTTGATGCTGTCCCCCTTGGCGGAGGCTACGCCGCAATAGTGCCCGCACCCTAGCTACCAACTCTCTGGGGCTAAAGGGTTTGACCATGTAATCGTCAGCACCAGTAGACAGGCCAATGACGCGATCAATTTCCTCACCCTTAGCCGTAAGCATTAAAATGTAAGGATCTTTTACACCCGGTTTCTGGCGAATTCTCGCACAAACTTCCAACCCATCCAAACCAGGAATCATTAAATCCAGAATGATTAAATCAGGTGGTTGCTCCTGAAACATCCGCAAAGCATTCATGCCATCCCGGCTAATGCGACAAAAAAATCCTTCTTTTTCTAAAGAGAGTTCGATTAAATGAGCAATTTCTGGTTCATCTTCAACTATTAAAATATCCATTTCAATTAGGGCCAAGCAAAATGGGACTGAAGAAGACAAAGGAGAGTTCTTTCACCGCATCTGGTACTCTCTGCGTATTCTTGTAGTGATTCTTTCAACCTCACCCCTAACCCCTTTCCTTGACAAGGAGAGGGGAGTGTTTGCGCCAGCAAATACGGGGTGAGGTGACTGCACGCAAGTGAGAACCGCTATATTTAAAGGTTTGAATTTGACGGCGTGCGATAACTATAGCCAACATTAGAATCTTTTTGAATGTGTGTTTTAATACTATCAAGGTCAATGAAGCAGTCAGCAACATCAATCAAGCTTTCACTAGTGGTATTTTGTAGACTCACCACTTCCACCCGAACCCCCATTCTGCTGATAGCGTTCACAGCATAGGCTAAATCCCCATCACCACTGACTAAAATCGCAGTATCATAATAAGGAGCTAAAGTTATCATGTCTACAGCAATTTCTACGTTCAGATTTGATTTTTTGAAATTTTCTGCTGGTTGCGTGATATCTTTAGCTACTACACGATAGCCATTACGACGCATCCACAATAGAAAACCCTGTTGCTTTTCATTAGTGATATCAACCCCAGTATAGAAGAAAGCACGCAACAGTCTTGAACCGTTAGTTAAATGACAAAGCAATTTAACATAGTCGATTTCTATACCGAGTTGTAAAGCTGTATGAAATAAGCTTAAGCCATCAATAAAAATAGCAACTCGACCACGATTCAAGCTATTTAAAATCGAACTATCAGGTGCTGTATCTTCCGTCTTGGTATCTTTACTTTTGACAGGAGTATCGCTCAAATTTTGCCCTTGCCAATGTGGTTTAGCTTTGAGTCCTTTAGGTTCTTTAAATTCATTTCTTTGTTTGCTAAAATTAGTTATAATCATTGATACCTCTGATTTTAAAGCTGAAAAGAGTTTTGGGTAAATTGTCTATACTATATATAGTCTAGTCTGTGCTGATTTATAACCCTAGCAGTAATGGTCTTAAGTCAC
>NZ_JAIVFR010000574.1 GCF_020829685.1 Nostoc sp. CHAB 5715
CATTTTGGTAGAGTTTTCAGGTGAACAAGACCATGTTCATTTGTTGGTAGATTACCACCCAGATAACAATATTTCTGATTTTACTTCTAGTTTAAAATCTGCTAGCAGTAGGGTTGTTCGCAAAGAATTTAAGGAGCATATTGACAAGTTTTATTGGAAACCCTTATTTTGGTCTAGTTCGTATTATGTTGCTTCAAGTGGTGGCGCACCGATTGAGAAATTAAAACAATATATTAAAGAACAAGATGCACCAACTGAATAAATATGGATTGGTTATTTCCACTTCGTTCCAATAACCCGCTCTAATCCCTACCCTACTAAGAGTTGAGGGTAGGGACTGCCGCGATACGTTCAATATTGGGAGTAGAAGGTTTAGGGGTAACAAATTCTGATTTTTTCTTTAATTCAGCCTTAAGTGCTTGTAACTCATCTTCGACTTCCAAAACAGCAAATTTTTGGTTGAGATCCTCACCAGATAAAAATGCTTCTAATTCTATCACTGCTTCTGAATAGGCATCCATCAGCAAAACTTTCTCTTTCATCCGTTCAAAAAGCTGTGCTGGAGTTTCGCTAATTTCAGATTCGTCTAACAGTTTGGCAATACCATAGTCGGCGAGTCCCACCACTGCACCAATTCCTGCCATCGGTACTGCACCAATCCCAAATGCCAGCCCTACTTTAGGTGCGACTAAACCCATACCACCGACGACGCTATAAACACCAGCACCCCCGACTGCACCAATTCCCATTGTAGCGAAAGCAGCAGCATCTCCCTCTGCTATGGCTTTAAAAGCGCCATAAGCAGCTGCACCAGCTACAGCGCCAGCACCAACAATAGGAGTTGCACCAATACCAACAGCGCCAAATCCGCCTGCTAATCCCATCCCGCCTACCGTTGCGGAAACACCAGCACCTGCTATGGTTCCGCCTGCAATAAATGCTGCACCTGTTTTAGAGTTTTGTGTCACTGGTTTTTGTTTTTGAAGAGGAACAAACTAGGAAGAAAGCATAAAGTCTTTTGAGAATAGCAAATACCCTCCAGTAAATTCACTGAAGAGCTATCTATAATATTTGACGAAGATTTTATCTTTTATATTCAGCTACTTGCACCTTTACCACGATTGCAGTCAAAACACAGCGTTTGCAAGTTACTAATGTCGTTAGTGCCTCCTTTAGAAAATGGCTCTTTATGATCAACTTCTAGAGTGACTTCTGGTGGGCTTTTACCACAAGAAACACATTTATGCTAGACCACTCACTCATGCTGCGGCAAATGAAACGCTGACTAGCTCTGGAGTTACTTCTCCATGTTCCAGCTTATCTGCTAACACACGCAGAGCTAATGCTTGAACTCTAGCAACTGCTTCTTCTGGTGTCTGACCGTAAGCCAGTACACCAGGAAAACCAATCACTTCAGCCAGAAAGCGTCCATCCTCTTCTTGTTCAATCTCTATCGTGAAGTTCATAGGTAAGCCAGTGATTGTAATAAAAGCGATTCCTGGATAAAACAAATGCATCAAATTGCTCGACAGTTACCCGCCTCGAACTCAGCGATCGCCTCTTGTGCAAAAGCTTCCAGTTTACCATCAGCAATGTCTTTCTCTAATTGTTCATCCCACCGTTGATAGTCTAAATCAGCAAACCATTCAAGGAGCTTCTGATACTCGTTAGGTGACAGTTGAAGAATGGCGGACTCAATTTGCTCAAGCGTCAGCATAAGGATACATCACCTTTAATCTAAGCAAATTATAGCTTGCTCAACTAATTATCTTGACCCAGGAGAACCAATCACTTCTGCTTATTGCGTCCATCCTCTTCTTGTTCAATCTCTATCGTGAAGTTCATAGCCAGTGAAGGTATTGTAATAAAAGCGATTCCTGAAATAAAACAAAAAATTTATATGACTTCAGTTGATTCTAACAAGCACAAAAAAGCCAGGGCCTTAAAACCTACTAGCCGCCGCCCTGCTAAAGAACTCTGTAGCGAGTGCGGACTATGCGATACATACTATATTCACTATGTCAAGGAAGCCTGCGCTTTTATTAATCAGCAAATAGGCGAACTTGAAGAAGAAACGCACACGCGATCGCGTCATCTCGATAACTCTGATGAACTCTACTTTGGTGTTCACCAAGATATGATGGCGGCGCGGAAACAACAGCCCATCGAAGGCGCACAATGGACGGGTATTGTTAGCAGCATTGCCATTGAAATGCTCAATGGCGGCATAGTTGAAGGTGTCGTCTGTGTGCAAAACACCAAAGAAGACCGCTTTCAACCCATGCCCATCATCGCCCGAACTCCAGAAGAAATACTAGCAGCGCGGGTAAATAAACCAACGCTTTCGCCTAACCTTTCTGTGTTGGAACAGATAGAAAAATCGGGGATGAAGCGGCTATTAGTAATTGGTGTTGGTTGTCAAATCCAGGCATTACGAGCCGTAGAAAAACAACTTGGTTTAGAAAAGTTGTATGTTTTGGGTACGCCCTGCGTAGATAATGTTAACCGCGCCGGACTGCAAAAATTCTTAGAAACCACCAGCCGTTCACCTGATACAGTTGTGCATTACGAATTCATGCAAGACTTCCAGGTTCACTTCAAACATGAGGATGGCTCATCTGAAACAGTGCCTTTCTTTGGCTTGAAGACAAATCAACTCAAAGATGTCTTTGCCCCATCTTGTATGAGTTGCTTTGATTACGTCAACTCCCTAGCCGATTTAGTCGTTGGCTACATGGGCGCACCCTTCGGCTGGCAATGGATTGTAGTTAGAAATGAAATAGGTAAGGAAATGCTGGATTTGGTGAAAGACCAGTTAGACACCCAACCAGTAATGTCTAAAGGCAACCGCAAGGAAGCTGTACAGCAAAGTATTCCCGCTTACGATAAAGGCGTTACCCTCCCCATGTGGGCAGCAAAACTCATGGGTGTGGTCATCGAAAAAATCGGCCCCAAAGGTTTAGAATATGCGCGGTTTTCCATTGATTCTCACTTTACTCGAAATTATTTGTATGTGAAGCGAAATCATCCAGAGAAATTAGAAGCGCATGTTCCAGAGTTGCCCAATCCACAGGAGCATAAAACCACGGTTTTTTAGCAGTGCGCTAAACCCGTTATTAACAGCAGCTGGTTCAGTTGGAAACATTAGATACTTTGGGTAGATGGGGCATTGGGCATTGGGCATGGGGCATTGGGCATTGGGCATGGGGCAGAGGGGAGAATAAATCCTAACTCTTAACTCCTCACTCTTAACTCCTCACTCCTAACTCCTAACTCCTCACTCCTCACTCCTAACTCCTGTTTACTTACTCCATTGTCCGGATTAATTTGCTTCATAGCGCTTTAACAGCATAAGCAAAAATTCAGTGGCTGTCAGACGACCTTTGGGTGGAGAAATTTCAATGGATGAATCTACCCAGCAGCCTTGTACAATTTGGGGCGATCGCCACATCGATAAATGATCGACTGCTGGCTCTGCATAAAAGTTATTTTGCCCACAACCTAGCAAACAAGAACTCCAATGCGTGAAATAATCATGACTCATCCGGTGAATAGGGAAATTACCCTGTAGTGGTACTCCCCATCCATCTATAGCAATAAACGCTTTGACACGACCACCTAAGAGTTGCCACAAATGCGCTGCCCCTATTGCTCCAACTACGCCAGCACTAAAGCTAATAAATATGATTGGTGATTTTAAAGAGCCGGTCAAGCGATACCTGCGGTGAGCTACGCTAACGCGCAAAAACTGCAAAATGTGCAAGGCTGATAAAACTGAAAAATCTTTACCCGGATAAATCAGTATATTTGCGGCATTAGGAGCGATCGCGCTATTAGCAATTACATCTAACAATCCTAATCTAAAGCTTTCAGTTAATTCTGGCTCATGGATTCCAGGGCAAATAATTATACTCATCTCTCTATTCCAAAAATTGGGTATTAGGCATTAGACTTCTTGCATAAGTCAGCTTATATTAGGCAACTTCAATACTTTCAGCCCCTGTTTAGGTATTTATGCAAGAAGTTTATTGACCTGCGTAAGTTTTGTACGTCTTTTGATGTATTATTTTAATTTTTGCACTTATCCTATCCCCCTGGATGGGATAATAAGTTACTAGTAGGGAAAATGTGCAAACTATTCTCTAACTCCAAATCTCTCTGCACTCTGGTTATATTGAGGAACTCATTGTGGTTGCCACGCCGGAAAAAGTACAACACACCCACGAGCATCTATCAGGTAAAGACCGTGTAGCCGTACTGCTTATGGGCTACGGCGAAGTCGAAAGCTACGAAGATTTCGCCAACTATAACGAACAGGCTTTAAATCTACTGACAGCAAAGTTCGCACCAGTGCCAACCTGGATTTATCCCCCTTTGGCAAAGCTTTTGGCGCTATTTGACCGCCATGAGTGGGGACACACACACCACGATTTTATCTCCCCACACAATGCCATCTTTGAACAGCAACGGGCTGGGATTGAGAAGAATTTACAAGAAAAATGGGGTGATAAGGTTCAAGTTTTCAAGGCTTTCAACTTCTGCGCCCCTTTCCTACCCAATCAAGTTTTAGCAGAAATCAAAAACCAAGGTTTCGAGAAGCTGCTGATTTACCCACTGCTGGTTGTTGATTCTATCTTTACCAGTGGGATTGCGATCGAGCAAGTTAACAACGCTCTCGTTGAGTTGACTGATGGTGAAGAACACTGGGTTAAAGCACAGCGCTATATTCCTTCTTTCTTCAACGAACCAGCTTACATCAATTTGATGGCTCATCTGGTTGAGGAGAAAATTACCACCGATTTAGCCGCAGCTTACCTACCTTCTCAAATCGGCATTGTGCTAATGAACCACGGCTGTCCCCATAAAGCCAAAGGATTTACTTCTGGGATTACCGAAAGTCAAGCGCTGTACGATTTAGTTCGGGATAAGTTGATTAATCGTTATCCTTTAATCTCGGTGGGTTGGCTCAATCATGAC
>NZ_JAIVFR010000575.1 GCF_020829685.1 Nostoc sp. CHAB 5715
TAGCATAATCTACTTGTGCGCCTAAAGTACGGAGACTACGTAAAAGTAGAGCAGTGCTGGTCATTCCATCAGCATCGTAGTCACCACAAATAGCAATTTTTGTTTGAGAAGCGATCGCATTTTGCAACAACTCCAAACTAATCGCCAAATCTGGGAAATCTTCTAACGGCGAAGGCAAAACTAAAGATTCTGGATTTAAAAATGTCCGTACCTGTTCTGGTGTTTCCATACCCCGATTAATCAACAACTGGCTGACAATGGGTGAAATGTTTGTCAAAGCTGCCAGATTTTGGGCAAATTCTGGTTTTTGTGGATAAATTTGCCAGCGCTGATCGGGTAAACACCTGCGAGGCTTTGATAGTTCAGATACAGGTCGGTCTAGCACAATACAAGTTAGGAGTTAGAAGTTAGGAGTTAGAAGTTATAAATTAGGAGTTTTTAATTAAAAGTTATTTCTTAACTCATAACTCTTAACTCATAACTCCTAACTCCTAACATTTCTGTTAAAACACGTTTATCCTACCATCATCCATAATATATAACGAGCGATCGCCTGGAGAGCGCAAAGTCGGACGAAGTTCGAGCCGCAATGTACCAAAGTTGGGTTTGGAGATAATTGCTTGCAGTGATAAACCCTTTTCGCTCCAAAATATCAAAGATGTATTTGGCTCTGTACCCTCTATTTGTTCTAAACTTAATTTCTGTCCTGGACTCAAGGATATTGCATCAGTCCCAGAGGGTTTTTGGATTTTTATCAGGTTGGGTGTGCTATTAATAACTTCAACCCGGATATGTTGCCCAGGTGTAAACTGAATTGGATGCGACCCACACTTAGAGGCACAAGTTCTAGCTAAAGTAGCACTCGGATTATTAATTGATACAACTATAACGGTAGCTGCAACTAAAGCAAATGACAGTTGCTTAAACATAATACACAATATAAGTACTAGACTTAAATGTTACTGTAATTAAGTACTATCAAGCCTCAGTATATTTTCCAGAATTACTTTGGTAATTCCCAGTTATTAAATTACTAAGGAAAGTGGATTAAATAAAATGCAAAACTTCATCAACTATCTAGCTTCCCTCTCCTTTATAAGGAGAGGGATTGAGGGTGAGGTAAGCCAGGGACATAAATTGTATGTTATTTAATTCTTATTCCTAATTACGAATTATTTTTTATAAACTTCTAAAAATTTAATCGCTTTCTTGCGAAATTTTATTGCCATATCTTACCCAATCGGTCATATCAATTACTTCATCCTCAGCATCATCTGAAGGTAGACCAAATTCGGCTTCAAGTTCGCGTTGCTCATCATCACTTATGTAAGGAATAAGAATTTGGCAGAGGCGAAGTCTTTCTTCTTGCAGAACTTCACGCATAGTTTCTTTAATCAATGCTTTTAATTCTTGAATTTCCACTGTATGCCTTTTATTCATGTAGGACTTACGCACACTCTACGATGCTTGGCGTTCTTGGCGTCTTGGTGAACCAGCGCTGTAGGCGGGTTTCCCGCCGTAGGCGACTGGTGAACCCGAAGGGCGGTTCGGTAAATTAAGCTTTTTGGCAATTTTTGCGTAAGTCCTATCATGGTTAGATGTATATATATAGCGCTTCTCGAATGGAAGTCTTACTCCCCAACGCTAGCAGGGAAGGAGCTGGGGGTTAGGTCTGTATTTCATGCAATTGAGAACCGCTATATTACCTAGTCTAAGTTTGTACGGGAGGGAAAAGTTAAAGGGCAAAAGAATAATACTAGCTCACAACTAAACTTGGCTTTTACCTTTCTCCTTCCCCTGTGATATCTCTTTAACCGAAACGTCCACTGATATAATCTTCAGCTTCTTTGGTTTGAGGAGAACTGAACATTTGCGCTGTAGGATTAAACTCAACTAATTTTCCGCGACGTTTACCATGCTCGTCAATTTCTGTATTGAAGAAAGCGGTGAAATCTGCGACTCTAGAGGCTTGCTGCATATTGTGTGTCACCATAATAATGGTGTATTGCTGCTTGAGTTCTAAGCAGAGTTCTTCTACTTGGCGGCTAGAAATTGGGTCGAGAGCAGAACATGGTTCATCCATTAATAATACATCTGGTTTCATGGCGATCGCACGAGCAATGCAAAGTCGTTGCTGTTGTCCGCCAGATAACGCAGTACCCTTCTCTTTAAGTTTATCCTTGACTTCATCCCAGATAGCAGCGCGTCTAAGGGAATCTTCCACCAATTCATCAACGTTACCTTTATAACCGTTAGCACGCGGCCCAAAGGAAATATTTTCGTATATTGACTTGGGGAAAGGATTCGGTCTTTGAAAAACCATTCCGACTTGGCGGCGTAATTTTACAGAATTTATCTTAGGATCGTATATATTGCGATCGCGGTAATTCAGTCTACCCTCAACTTTAGCTCCAGGGATTAAATCATTCATCCGGTTGAAGCAACGTAGTAAGGTACTTTTACCACATCCTGAAGGCCCAATAAAAGCAATAATTTGTTTTGCAGGAATCTTTAAGTAGACATCTAAAAGTGCCAAAAATTCCCCATAGTAGACCTTCACTCCTTCAACATTGAAGACGCTATTCTCGTGGTCGATTGTGGCACCATCTAATTTACTTTTACTGTTGCTATAAGTCATGAAAGCGTATCTCCTAATAACCGTGAATATATCCAATTAGATATTTAATTATCTAGCGTATTGAAAAGCGTTGGCGGATATAAATGGCTACACCATTTAAAACTAAAATCAAGAGTAACAACGCAATAATTGTCGCTGCTGCTGCATTAGCAAAACCTGGTTCAGGACGAGTAATGTAACTGTAAATTTGAATGGGTAATGCCATAAATCTCTGGAACAAACCAGGGTTAAAGGTGAGAAAACCCACAGCACCTACAACAATTAATGACGCTGCATCACCAATTGCACGGGATACAGAGATAATTACCCCTGTCAAAATACCAGGAACAGCATATGGTAAAACGTGACTCCTGATAGTTCGCCATTTAGTGACACCTAATCCATAAGAAGCATTTCTCAGGGAATCTGGGACGGCGCGAATTGCTTCTCTAGCTGTCACAATAATTACTGGTAACGACAACAAAGATAAAGTTAATGCACCAGAAACCAAAGCGGGGCCGAACCCAAGCAAATAATTGAAAACTCCTAAACCCAGCAATCCATAGACAATAGAAGGTACTCCCGCCAGATTACTGATATTAATCTCAATAATCGCTGTCCACCAAGCTTTAGGTGCATACTCTTCTAGATATAAAGCTGCTCCGACACCAATGGGGACAGTAACCAAAATTACAACAGTTCCCAGAAGAACGCTACTGATAATTGCAGGACGAATACCACCTTGGTCAGGAAAACGAGAAGGAGTTTCTGTGAGAAAACCAGGTGTTACAAATCTGGCTAATCCGTCTTTCAAAATATCAAAAAGTAGCAATGCTAGGATAAATAAACCAATTAGCAATCCTAACAAAAAAATTACTTCAAATACTTTTCCTAATGTCTCCCTACTTTCAACATTCTCGGTAAATTCTGCCGCCGAATCTAGAGAATCATCTCTTTGAAAAGTTGTAGTCTGACTCATCGCTTGCTCTACAAGAATATTTAATTCTTTCACGATTCGGGGTGATTTTAGCGATTTTAAATTTTGGTTTGTAATAACTTCATTGTTAATCATTTCCACCATCCTGGAAATATTTTTTTGGGTAGATACCGCATCTAGAAAGGGAAGAATCACAATGTAAGCAGTGGAAAATAATGCTTCGTCGCTATCTACATGAAATGTGAAAACAGTTCGACGGGGCCCACTTTCCATGCTTGGAGGTTGTTTCAGCCCCCGATATTCTAGAGCAATTTGATAATAAGCGCCAGCAAGAGCAAAATTGGCTTCGTGTTCTATGGGGGCATCAACAATAATTCGGATTGTTGGCGGTGTTTCGTTAAAAAAATCTCGTGACTCTTGGGAATGGAAGTTTTGGATAATGGAGCGATCGCCTGCGGGGCTAAGATCAACCCATTCACAAATCATGCCTTCGGTTTTTAAACCAAACCTGGAGGTGGCATAAAGTTTTGCCCCAGTTAATGTTGCTCCTGTTAAGTCAGCACCAATCCATTCCGCTCTGATTAATTTTGTCTGAGTTAAATCGGCGTGGATGAAAATTGTATTCGTTAAATTGGCATTGCTTAAATCTGCGCCAATTAAAGTAGCCCCGCTCAATTTTGCGCCGCTCAAATCTGCCCACCGGAGATTTGCGCCGCTCAAATCTGCCCACCGGAGGTTCGCGCCGCTCAAATCTGCTCCGCTCAAGTTAGCATGGCTGAGATTCGCTTGTCTGAGTTCGGCATCTCGCAAATTTGCGCCGCTAATGTCAGAATGACTGAGGTCACTGGCATTTAAGTTAGCCATCTCTAAGTTGGCTCCCGTCAAGGAAGCGCCTTTCAATAGGGCCTCACTCAAGTTAGCCTGACGGAGATTCGCTTGGCGGAGTGTCGCCTCCCGCAGATCGGCACTGGTGAGGTTAGCCTCCAACAGATCGGCGCGACTGAGATCAGCACGAATTAATTCGGCGCGGATCAATGAGGTTCCTCGAAGTTGAGCGCGGGACAGATCCGCTCGAATCAAATTAGCGACGTTGAGACTGGCGTTATTTAAGATGGCGCTACATAAATTTGCGCCACTCAGTCTTGCTACATTCAGCAAGGCATTGCTCAAGTTAGCTTCACTCAGATTTGCGCCGCTCAGGTTGACTATACTCAAATTAGCATCGCTAAGATTTACGCCACTGAGTTTCGCCCCACTCAGGTTAGCTTCCGAGAGGTTAACACCATTAAAATTTAAGACTCCTGCCGCGTATTGTTCCAGTAATTCCTCTACAGTCATCGATGCTACCCCTTGGATGCCAACTTTAATAATTGGTAAAGTCATAAAAAACGGAATGTCAAAATCAAAAATGAATATTGGGAT
>NZ_JAIVFR010000576.1 GCF_020829685.1 Nostoc sp. CHAB 5715
GAAGGAGAATCTGGAATCGCATTTACCAAGAAATTGGGTTATGGTCTCTTGCTGCACGTCCGGGAATACTAGTGTTGGTGTTGGTGATCTTGATACGTATGGTTGGAGGAATGCAATCTTTGGAATGGATGTTCCTCGATACCATGTTACGTCTGCGTCCCGCAGAAAAACTCGATGAACGTGTAGTAATTGTGGGGATCGACGAAAAAGATATTGAATGGGTTAAGCAATATCCGGTTCCAGATGGGAAGATTGCAGAGTTACTCACCAAGCTGGAAACCTATAAACCGTTAGCAATTGGGCTGGATATATTCAAAAATGTTCCCGTTGAACCTGGTGGCGAACAACTCGCTAAGGTATGGTGGGAAAATACTAATATTATTAGTATTGAAAAAATCTTACCACCAGGACAGATTTCTCCACCCCGAAGTTTGCCACCTAAACAAATTGGATTTGTTGATTTATTTAATGATGCAGATAGTAAAAATCGACGCTATTTATTATATACAACGAACCCAAATAATAACAAAGAAGATAAATATTCTCTAGCGCTACAGTTAGTTACTAAGTACTTTAAAACAAAAGAAATTGAGTTGGAAACAGGGAAAAATGACCCGAATACAATAATGATTCAGGGGACTGAATTGCCTCGAATCACCGATAATTTTGGTGGATATGTGGGCATTAATCATGGGGATGGAGGATTGTCAATTTTGATAAATTTCCGCAACAATTATCAGCCTTTTCATGTTCTATCACTGCGCGATATTCTCAATCAGAAAAATGAGAACGTTTATGCAAAATTGTTGCGCGATCGCATTGTATTAATTGGCAACCGAAATCTCAGCGGCGGTGATATTTTTTATACATCTGCTTTGCCAACATTAGAATTAAAGGGTCAAATTTACGGTGTTGACTATCATGCTCACGTCATCAGTCAAATTCTCAGTACTGTAATCGATGGTCGCCCAATGTTGCACAGTTGGGGAGATATGGGAGAATACACATGGATAGTTATTTGGGGTTTTCTGCCGATTATTATCGGACGGCTTACCCAATCTGTCTGGAAAAATCTATTTAGTGTTGGTGTAGCGTCCGTTTGTCTGTTTAGCTACGGGTATGTGATGCTGTGGTTGTGGGGTGTATGGATTCCTGTAGCACCCAGTTTGATCATATTAGCTGTGAACGGGGTTGGCTTGAGTGCTTTTGCATTTTACCAGCACGATAAATTCTTGCGATCGCAAATTAACGAACGTCAAAATACAATTCAGCACACTTTTACCGTAATTCATAATGGTCCCCTACAAACCCTCGCCTATGGATTAAAGCACATGCGTGCTAAAGATTTACCCTATGAACAACTGCTTGGACAATTTGAAAAACTCGATCAAGAAATTCGGGAAATTGGCGAATTTCTCAAACTCGAAACATTAACCCCAGAAGAGAGTTTGCGTTTAGGAAGCGGATTGATCCTCGAATTGAACCGACCGCTTCATGATTTGTTATATGAAGTTTATTCAAGTACATTAGCTCGTAACGATTTTGAATATTTTAAAACATTAAAAGTAAAAATTCGCAATTTTGATCCGATTGATGATAAGTATTTAAGTAGGGAACACAAACGTAAAATTTGTCTCTTTCTGGAAGAAGCTTTGTGTAATGTTGGCAAACATGCCCAAGGAGTAAAGCGTGTTCAAGCAACGGGTGTTTATGGTGAAAGTCAATACAAGTTGTGCGTCAAAGATAACGGTTCTGGGATTCAATCAAAGCTCGAGAATAAAGGTACAAAACATTCTAAACTACTCGCAAAACAATTAGGAGGAGAGTTTCGACGGGAATCGCTTTCCCCTCGCGGAACAATATGCGAACTTAGTTGGAAACCTACGAAGGAATTTTAAGAAAGAATTCAGGAGTCAGGAGCCAGAATTCAGAATTTAATTCTGTGTGACTGGCGGATAAATAAACGGGTTTAAGTCTCCACTTTCTTGTTCTGAATTCTGAATTCTGAATTCTGTGTTCTTCTTCACAAGTTTCACATAACCATAGAATTATCAGCATTTACCATGAATCATCAATATTTTGGATTTTGGCAAAACAGCCGCAGACTTACAAGTTTAGTTGTGGGAGTGGTTTTTTTAATTAGCGCAATCCCCGCCTATGCTGAGTTTAAACCACGCGATCGCAAACCTGCCAGTGGATATTCCAGTGCGGGTGGTTCGCGTGGATGTTCGAGTAGCGGTATTCCTTTGACGCAACTTGCACCTGTGACATTTATCGGTAAAACTGCTTCCACACGTCCAATGCTTGCTTGGTATATGTCAAGTTCCCAAACCGTGCGATTTCGACTCTTTGAATTCGATTCACCGAAAACCGTTAAACAAATCGGCAAAGTTAAAGAAATACCAACAACAGTCGGGATCAATAAATTAAAACTTCCCGCCGATTATCCTGAACTAACTGTAGGTAAAACATATTTCTGGCAAATTGCAATTGACTGCGAAGCGCGTCCAATTGTTAGCAATGCAGAATTTACCGTCATCAATCCTCAATCACTAACAAAGAAACGATTTGCTAGTATCCCAGAAAGCATAAATTATTATGCTGAAAATGAACTGTGGTATGAAGCATTTGAAGAAGCATTGAAAGCAACCAGTAATGGTAAATTGGGTGAAACTGGAGCAACTTTAGTTCAAGAACTCGCACAGTCTGAAATTCCCACAGGAAGCGAAGTTGATCTCAAAATCATCAAACAACGCATCGAAGATATCCAGAGAATTATAAGCCAAAGAATATAGAGGAAGTAGGGAGAATAGAAATGGTGGAAATTTTGCGGTTTGGTGTAGCAGGATTGCTAGGGTGCGTGGGAGCGTTAGCGGAGCTTACCGTAGGTATCGCAGTTTCTATTCACCCTACTTTTGCTCAGTTAACTCCCGATAATACCCTTGGGATAGAGCGATCGCAAGTCGTTCCTATTAATCAAAATAATGACCGCATCGAGAGCGGTGCGGCTCGTGGCACTAACCTATTTCACAGTTTTCAAGATTTTAACGTAGGTGTTGGTCGAGGCGTTTATTTCGCTAATCCAGAGGGGATAACAAATATTTTTTCTCGCGTTACTGGTGGTAACTCATCGAATATTTTTGGGACTTTGGGGGTATTGGGTAATGCAAATTTGTTTTTGCTAAATCCCAATGGGATTGTGTTTGGGAAAAATGCGAGTTTAGATTTGCAAGGTTCTTTTTTGGGGACAACGGCAAGTAGTATAAAATTCGCTGATGGTAGAGAGTTTAGTGCAACTACCCCTCAAAACACATCTTTGCTAACTATCAGCGTTCCTCTGGGCTTACAATTCGGGGTGAATCCTGGAAAAATCACAGTACAAGGATCGGGTCATAATTTAACGTACAATCCATCAACTGCTGGAACCATTAGAACTGATGTTCCCGGATTGCAAGTACAACCAGGGAAAACCCTTGCACTTGTTGGCGGTGATATAAATTTAGAAGGTGGAAATCTGAGGGCTGAGTCTGGACAAATTGAATTAGGAAGCATCGTATCACCTGGTTTAGTTAGCTTGACGCAAAATGATTCAGGTTTATTTTTGGGATATTTAGGTGTAAATGCTTTTGGAAATATCCAGCTATCTCAAAAAGCCTCAGT
This sequence comes from Nostoc sp. CHAB 5715, assembly GCF_020829685.1. Classification (GTDB taxonomy): domain Bacteria; phylum Cyanobacteriota; class Cyanobacteriia; order Cyanobacteriales; family Nostocaceae; genus Nostoc. The sequence goes on from NZ_JAIVFR010000576.1 coordinate 3,661, forward strand.
TGATGTCAGTGGAGAGGGTGGAGGTTCTATTCAAGTACAAGCAGGGAAACTATCAGTGCGTGATGGTTCATCGTTTTTATCTATCACCACTGGTTCAAAACCTGGGGGAGAGTTTAATGTCAACGCTACCGAGTCAATAGAACTGATTGGAGAATCAGCAGACAAAAATTATGCCAGCAGCTTATATACAGAGTCTCAAGGTGCTGGTTCCTCTGGAGAGTTAAACGTTAATACAGGAAAATTAATCGCTACAGATGGAGCTTCTATTTCAACTTATATTGTATCTTCCGGTAATGGAGGAAATTTGAATGTCAAAGCTTCTGACTCTGTAGAATTGTTTGGCAGGGGTATATTTAGAAGTGGCTTTTATACAGGAACAAGTACTAGCAGTAGTGGAAATGCTGGAAATTTGAGTGTCGAAGCTAGAAGTTTGGCTATTAGTGGAGGTGCACTACTTTTTGCCATTAGCCCTGGAGAAGGAAATGCTGGAGATATTCAGATAAAAACAGATTCTCTCCAATCAACCAATGGGGCATTTATTAGTAGCAGTATCAATGGTAAAGGCGATGCGGGAAATATTACGATTGATGCTAATGATATTGCTTTTGATAGTGATAGTTCTATTGACAGCCAAGTGTTTACAGATGGTGTGGGTAAAGGTGGAAATATCTGGGTTAATACTGGAACCCTCTCATTATTGGGTGGTTCACAAATATCTACTAGAGTTTCCGGTAAAGGTGATGCAGGTAATATATTTGTTAATGCCCGCGACACAATTCAGCTAGATGGGATAGTTGGCTATTCGATTGCTGGTATCAAAAGTGATGTGATAACTGGAGGTGTCGGTAATGGTGGAAATATAGAAATCACAACTGGCTTGATGTCGCTGACAAATGGTGCAAATATTGATACAGGTACAAATGGAATAGGTAACGCAGGTAATATCACTATTAATGCTCGTGAAACTATTAATATAGAAGGTTTTGGGAAGATTTCTACTCAACAATTCGGAGAAGTAAAGTTACCCAGCCGTATTAGTAGTGACGTTAGTTTGGATGGTGTAGGTAAAGGTGGAGATATCCGCATCAATACCAGAGAATTATTCTTAAACAACAAAGGTAAAATAAGTGCTGATACCTTTGGGCTGGGTGATGGAGGTAATATTTTTATTCAAGCAGCAGAAAAAATTTCTCTCAGCGATACTAATAAGATTGGTTTCACTCAAATTAGTTCTACTGTTATTGATAAAGCCAGAGGCAATGCTGGCACTATCAATATTCAAGCTAGAGACTTATTATTAGAT
>NZ_JAIVFR010000577.1 GCF_020829685.1 Nostoc sp. CHAB 5715
GGTCAACTGACCATTATTACCATGCACAAAGCCAAAGGGCTAGATTGGGACTATGTGTTTCTTCCCTTTCTCCACGAAAACTTGATTCCTGGGAGATTTTGGGTTCCTCCCCAAAGCCAGTTCTTAGGGGATTTTACCTTATCAGAAGTAGCCCGCGCCCAAATTCGTGCTGCTCTCCACGGAGAATCTACCATACCAGATGTTACACAAGCATGGGAACAAGCAAAGCACTTGAAAATATCTGAGGAGTACCGTTTACTCTACGTTGCGATGACACGAGCAAAGCGTCTGGTGTGGATGTCAGCAGCGCAAAAAGCCCCCTTTACTTGGAGTAAACCGGACAATTTACAAGAACAAGCGCCTTGTCCGGTTTTTCCAGCATTAAAGCGCCAATTTCCTGAATGTGTGATGAATTTAGCAGTAATGACCTCAAGTATCCATAGAAAGATGGATCTTGAGCAAGGAACCCAATTCGCTCCCCAATAGCAACGCTGTCCTTAACAATGCTTTTACCTAAAAGCAATTCCAGAGTCCTCCATCTGGCGCGTTTTCTTGTAAAGCTTGCCATAGCTGTGCTTTATGTATGTCGGAGATTAACGGCTTTACGCCTTGATTTGAAAGGCGGCGATCGCCAATTCCACTTATACCCAACTCGTTGTATCGTTTAACCAATGCGTAGATCCATGTTCTGCTATAGCCTGTTACTTCCTCTACTTCTTCGGTCTTTTTTCCTTGTGCTAGTAACCATATAATCTGGTATTGACGACTTTCTACCCCCTCTTTCGCCTGACGGTAAAGCTGTTCTAACTCAGCAATATCTAAATGCCTGACTATACTGATTCGTTTTGGCATACTTCATTGTTTTCGTCTCTACTTTTAGAGTAAGTGTTTATCCGAACATGATATAACTATAAGATGCTCAAAAAATACTCAAAGTGTTTGTATTGAGATATCCCATAAGCACTTAAAAAACAAAAAGACCAGCCTCCCACAGCTGGTCTATAAAATGTTTATTTTTTTGCGTTGTCTTCTCAAGAGAGTTAAAACCCAATTGCGCGTTCCCAAAATGCAAGGGGCAACTTTTCTTAACAATATTGTAACAGTCAACACAGATTTTTCGTGAAATTCATCAAAAAAGGATATGAACAAAGCTTAAAAGCTTCTATCTATCAGGATAATTCAGCAGTTCGTGGGGTATATATGGGGGATGAGGGGCAGGGGAAGAAATCAATTCAAAATTCAAAATTCAAAATTCAAAATTAAAGAATTTCTGCCTCCAACAAGAACTGCCTCCTGTTTCTCAATGCCCCATGCCCCATGCCCAATGCCCAATGCCCAATGATTAATGACTAATGACCATTTGTGGTTTCCCCCAGAGGATGCTCTCTTGCTTGTAAATTGCAATTCCCGGTTTTGCTCCTTTGGGTTTGTAGACGTGTTTTAGCTGAGTATAAACTACTGGCACTTGTTCGCTCTGACGGGCGCGACTGTAGTAGGCGGCAAGATTAGCTACAAATTGCAAATCAGCTTCTTCTGCAACAGCACCGGGTTCTAGACGTAGTAGCACATGGCTCCCTGGAATTTCTTGAGCGTGAAACCAAAGGTCATAATCCCCAGCTACACGAAAGGTCAATTGGTCATTCTGGCGATTGTTGCGACCGATTAATATTTCAAAGCCGTTGGGGGTAACGTAACGATGAAAGTTGGTGCTGGGGGGTTCATTGGCACTGCGACTGCGATATTCTGGATCTTCTAAATACTTTTGTCCAATCAACTCTTCGCGGATTTCTTCTAAAGCTCGCAAATCTTCTGCTGTTTGATAGGTGTCTATTTGGCTGATCGCAGCTTCTACTTGTTCTAAATACTCAATTTCTGTCTGGACTTCTAACAGTAGGGGTTCGACAGCAGCACGAGCGCGTTTGAGCTTTTGGTGCTGTTTGTAAAGACTTTGGGCATTTTGGACAGCATTTTTATCTGGTTGGAGAGCGATCGCTACTGGCAAATTTGTCTCAAAATCTGAAAGGATAATTTCTTTCATCCCCGGTTCCCAGTTTTGCAAGTGAGCCATCAATAAATCAGCTTTTTGCCGATACTCATCGGCTTGATCTGATTGCTGCAAGCGTGTCTTAAAGGTTTGAGCCTTATTCCGTAATTTCGCCAGAATATTATTCAACTTCTGGCTTAACTGATGGCGCAATTGAGAAAATAATTGTTGGTCAATTTGGTTACTGTAGTAGTGGTTGAGTAACTCCTGGATATCTTTGACCTTTGCAACTGCACCCCAACCCATTACGGTGTAGCCATCTTTTGTCCAAGCGGGGTAAAATTTACTGGAGTCCAAGGCTTGCAGCCATTCTTGCCAACGTTCAAACAGCCGTCGCCAATCATTAGAGTTGAGGCTATCGGTGGATGTTTCTGGTGCAATATTTGCTTCTAATAGCATTAATTCCAGTAGTGCAGCACTCAAGCCACTATAACTTTTCAGCAATTGCCGCTTGATTGCTCCTGGCACTAAACTTACCCGTTCTTGCCAACGTTCTTGTGATTCGTTCAAACTGGGGACTGTTCCAGTCAGTTTTGGCGGTGTTTCATAAGGTTGTCCGGTTTGGATGGGACGGACACTAGATTGTTGCTGACTGACTTGATGGGCAGCAGTGATAATTATGTTGTTGGCATCGGTGAGAATGACGTTGCTATACTTGCCCATGATTTCTGCATAGACATGATACAGGGCGCTTTCTCCAGGACGACGGGCAAATTGCAAATCAATAACACGCTCCCAAGGGGCGATCGCTTCAATAGCTACCAGTGCCAAACCACTCAATTGATGTATCAGTTGTTGGCTAAAGGTAAAGGTATCTGGCGATCGCGGTGGCGGATCACCAATACAAATATGTGCAGCTTGGGGATGCCAAGAAATCTGTAGCCAATCTCGCTGTTTCAGGGTGCGTAATGCCATAGCAATAGTGTAGCGATCGCGCTGGTAAACCTGTTCTAAGCGTGATGGTAGCCAGTTAGCGCGGATTTCGCTACAAGCAGCTGTGAGAGTGGTAAAGTCAACTGGTTGCAAAGCGATTAGTTGTTAACATTCTAATGGTAGCGATCGCTATGCTTTTATTTTCGTTTAGTCAAAGCATAGCAGACCTCAACTATCATAGCGGTTACTTGGTTTGGTGATAGCTGCCAATAAAAAAACGCAGAAATCTATTATTCAGATAAACTCTCAGCACTTAGATGATAACTTACCTTTTTATACATTTTTTAGCGTCGAGTTTTGTCGGCTAAAGGTATATAACTAAATAAGCTAAGTACAGCTCACCACAAAAAGGGTATGGAATTTAATCATTCGTAGGTTGGGTAGAACGAAGTGAAACCCAACATTAAGCGTCGATATTTCCGAACCCCTTTTATGGTGACGTGTACTAAGTTATATCTTGCACCTGCCCACTTTCCCGCCAGAGAATAAATTCTCTGGCTAATAGCGCAAGTCCACTTAAGTGGACTCTAATCTTTATTGAGTCTTCTTTAGAAGACTTTAGCTATTAGCCTCAGAATTCATTCTGAGGCGGTTGTTGGGAATGGCACAAGTTCTGAGCTAATTAAACTAAACCGCGTCTATCTTGAAACCTGTAGTTCTTCGGTGATGAAAAGGATTTGCCCTCATCCCCCAACCTATCCCCCAGATTGGGATTCGGGGAGCCAGAATTTCAAAGTCCCTCGGACATCTCTGGAAGAGGGATTTAGGGTGAGGGCAAAAACTACGGTTCTCAACTTAGATAAGGTTTAATAATGGAAATCACTCAGCCTAGAGAAATATTTAGAATAAATGATTGAGTAATGGTGAGTGACGACTAGGAAAATAAAATTATGCTTACTTCCGAGTCAACCATTCACCATTATCTGTTACCCAAGAGAATTATTTAGCAACCAAAATCGGCTGTTTTGCTGCTGACTGCACTAATTCGACTGTTGACTCCACTATTTCTTTTGCTGTTGACTGCACTAGTTCGGCTGTTGACTCCACTAGTTCTTTTGCTGTTGACGCTACTGGTTGTGGCTGCAACAGTTGGGTGTAAAGTTCACTCAGTTGATGTGCTACGCCATCCCAGCTAAACTTAGTTTCGACGCGCTTTCTACCAGCTTTACCCAATTCATCTCGCCATTCTGGATTTAAGAGAATTCGGTCAATGGCAGATGCAAAGGCATCTACATCTTGCGGTGGTGCTAATAAACCAGTTTCTTCATTAACTACAGTAAACTGAAGTCCACCGACATCACTTGCTACCACTGGTGTACCGCTTGCCATCGCTTCGATCGCTACGAGTCCAAAGGGTTCGTAGTGACTGGGAACAACGCAAACATCAGAAGCTGCGTAATAAGTTGGCAAAATATCTTGACTCAGACGACCAGCAAAAGTGGTAAAGTCGCTCATCCCCAATTCGTTGACGATTTGCTCAATGCGATCGCGCTCAATCCCGTCACTGTTACCTGGAGTACTACCACCACCAATAATTAGCTGGAGATTTTTGGAGTCACGTAGCCCAGACTCATTTACTGCACGCACCAAGGTTTCTATCCCTTTGCGTTGGTCAAAACGTCCTACATATAATACAACTTTGGTTTCTTTCTCAATTCCCAATTCAGTCCTGGCTGCTTCTCGTGCAATCGAGCCAAAGCGCTGAATATCTGTACCGCAGGGAATGATGTCGATATTGCCTTTAGTGGAAACTAGCGATCGCATGTGTTGCTGTTCTTGCGGACTTGTCGCTACAATTCGCTCTGCTTTTTCCAACACCTCTTTTTCTACTGCTAATCGTTGACTAGCAATCTGAGGAATATTATCTATAGTGTTATACTTTACCGCTCCTAATGAGTGGTAGGTGTGAACCTGTTTACTCTCTTGGATTTTGTTTAACTGCATCCCCCCCCAACTAGAGAGCCAATAGTTA
>NZ_JAIVFR010000578.1 GCF_020829685.1 Nostoc sp. CHAB 5715
ACCAGAAAAGGTAGATGACTCAATCCAACGCGGTAAAGTGCGGTTACGCACCTTTAAAACTCGCACCGGACATACACTCCAGTTTGTGGAAGAAGATAAAGGCGGCAGTAAAACTGGTGTGCGCGTTGAAACTGCTGGCTGTCATAAAATATATTTAAATGATAGTGATGCTTGCGTGGAAATTGAAACTAATGGCTAGTTTCATGGCTGATATTCACACTTGTCCGGTGGTGAAAGTTGTAGTTCCCGATGGTGCAGGTGTAGTCATTGATGGTAGTCAAACGGTTTTGATCAACGGTTTTGCAGCTTGTCGGATGAGCGATACTATTCAAGAAACCACAAGTGTAAACAAGATTGTTTTAGGTGAGTTCACAGTCATGATTGGTGGATGAAGGGCAGAAAGCAGAAGAGATTTTTGGTGTTATACCAATTCTGTATGAAGATGCGCTAAACCATATTAGGACTGAAGTATAAGGAAGAAAAACGAACCGCATACTCCTACGAGAAGCAAGCTACGCGCAGCGTTTCGTAAGAGTTGGGCGCAAAGGACACGAAGTGGCTGTAAGTTATACGAACGGCGAGGATTTGAACTGGTTCAGCAAGTTATAAAAAAGTATAAGCAAAGAACTTTTAACATTTTGTATTACCAACTCCCATTAAAATAGCTCAGAGTGCAACTACTGTGATTATCATTATTATTTAGGTGTGGATGCTTGGTTTTTGTTGATTAATTTATTCTTTGGAAGTCCCCAGGTTCCATCGTAGGAACCATCCCAATCAGCGGATGAGCATCACTTGGCATGGCTATTATCTGATCTACCATTTCTAGTTGTTTCATAAGCGCTTCCTTCGCCGCATCAACGTCGCCCATATCCATGATTTGACGCAAAAACCTTGAGAAAAGTCTCGCTCCCAGTTCGATTGGTAGACCGCGCCGATTTCCTCTGCTGAAAAGTTTTCAGCTAGTCCTCTAGCAGTTGCGCTCTCGTGACCTGGAGGTGCGAATCTCTGGATTTGTGGCTGTACCACACCCGTTTGTTGTACTACATGAGCCAACTCGTGCGCCGTCAACTTATTCTTACCTGGTGAGTGTCCTGAACCAAAGTAAATATCATTACCATAAGTAAACGCCTGTGCGCCTAAATCTCGATTCCTCTGCAATGCAGCACTACCAGTATGCACCTGTACGGTGCTAAAATCAGCACCAAAGCGGGGTTCCATGAACGATCGCACTTCATTCGATAAAGGACTGCCACTGCCCTTAGTTGCATTCAACTGACTCTCCAAGTCACTGCTAGTCTGGAAGCTGCTATCCACTGCTGACCGTTGCAGCAATGGTTTCATTTGCACTGGTTCCTCATCTTCTGATGTTACTTCGGGTAGGATTGGCTGAGGACTTACAGGTAAGGTCATATTCATCACCTGATTCGCCACTTGTTCGGCTTCCTGTTCATACTGGTCTTCTGGGTGGCTTACAGTAAGTTTTGCTTGGGGACGCAAGGATATGCGGCTAATATCGTGACCTTGTTCTGTGACTATTTGCGGTTGAACAGACGATCGCCACCCAAAACCCCGTGTTTCTTGTAGAAGGTTAGGTTGTGTGTGGGTTTTTTTGCGTTGTATTTTTATGCGATCGCTCATCTCTCAAACCTCCATTATTGATATGGCAGCTTTGGCAAACACTAATGAAAAAATAACTAACATCTTCGGTGCGATCGCACTCTCCTTCAAAATTACAAAATAGTGATCGCATTTTCTGGTAGGTTGGATGCAGCGATAGCGAAACCCAACACAAAATATCTTGGGAAAACTTAAATTATTGAGTGCGATCGCGCTGTATCTTAGTGCGATCGCTCATCTCACTATTCCTCCCTCAACTGGCTTTGCCGTTACTTAGCTCTATGCTATTTTAATGATACAAATTTTACAATTTTTCAATCTGCTACTGTATTCGACTTAAGTCTAATTTTTGCCATTCATCCAACCGCCCATTTCTGTCTGTTGTCTACAGCTTCTCTAACTTGGCTGTTGCGATCGCCAAAATCTCTGATTTTTTCCAAATAACGATACTCTGGCAGATCACATATTTGGCGATCGCTTAGTAATGAACTCATAGCAGAACGACGTCAGGAGATACGTCCCCTAACGAGACGGGCTGGATTATCATTTGGGGATAGAGCTTGTTTAGCACTAGGCAAATCCTTGGGTTTGCCAATACTACCACTGATATAGCTTGGGCTGATTTAGAATTGGGAATAAATGTGCAGGTGATTCGTTAAAGGATGTCTGAAAAGTGGACAAATTAAAAGGCGCAATCGCCATAACACAAGCTGCTCCAAAACTCCTGACATTCGATGATTTTATTGCTCGGTATGGAGATAACGAGCGTTACGAATTGATTGACGGGGAACTTATTGACATGGAACCAACTGGACCTCACGAAGAGGTAGCTGCTTTCGTCCTGCGAAAAGTTAATATCGAGATAGATCGGTTGAGTGTTCGTTGGTTTACACCTAGCCGTTGTTTAATTAAACCTCTGGGAACTAAAACAGCTTTCCGTCCTGACGTAGTGGTGTTAGACAAAGCTGCGATCGCTTCGGAACCCTTGTGGCAGGATGAGCCTGTGATCACGTTGGCAACTTCCGTCAAACTTGTCGTGGAAGTAGTCAGCACTAACTGGCAAAATGACTATGCACGAAAAGTAGAAGATTACAGCACAATAGGCATCCCAGAGTACTGGGTTGTGGATTACTTGGGCTTAGGGGGTCGGGATTATATTGGCAATCCAAAGCAACCCACGATATCAATTTACCTGCTATCAGCTAATGGAAATCAGTACCAGAAGCCTGCTCAATTTCGGGGCAGCGATAGTATTATCTCCCCTACTTTCAAGGATTTACAGTTAACGGCTGAACAGATATTTGCTAGCGTTAATTGATGGTCACGCCCACCCGCCAACTTCTGCCTCTGTCAACGCTTTCTCCAGCTTCACATATTCACTCTTCGCAGCCTGTAATACATGTTTCATCTGCACTGCTTCCCCAGCATCCGCAGCCAGAAATGCTGCATTCAAAGCAATGTTACGAATATTACCTCCAGCAACATTTAACCGTGCCAATTGCGTAGCATCTAACCCCTGAGTTGGCGTATCGCGGGGAAAGATCCGCCGCCAAATTTCCGCTCTTTGCACCGCGTCGGGAAAGGGAAACTGCACTATGAAACGGATACGCCGCATAAAGGCTGTATCAATTGCACTCTTAATATTTGTCGTCAAAACTGCCAAGCCTGGGTAGCATTCCATCCGTTGCAGTAGATAGCTAACCTCGATATTGGCATAGCGATCGCGTGCATCTTTCACCTCACTTCTTTTACCAAACAGCGCATCAGCTCCATCAAAGAGCAAAATCACCCCGCCCTGTTCCACCGCATCAAATACTTATCGTAAATTTTTCTCTGTTTCCCCAATATATTTACTGACAACCGATGACAAATCAATGCGATAAAGGTCAAGCCGCAATTCCTCTGCTAACACCTCAGCTGCTAAAGTTTTACCAGTACCGCTTGCACCAGCAAATAAAGCGCTGATTCCCAAACCCCGCGCACCTTTGGCAGCAAAACCCCAAGTTTCGTATACAGTACTTCGTTGCCGCACATGTGCCGCAATGTCACGTAAAATTTGTTTTTGTGCTTCTGGTAACACCAAATTTTCCCAATCTGCTGAAGGGGTAATGCGTTGAGCCAGTTCATCCAACCGGGGACGAGCTTGCACTCTACAAGCATCCCATAAAATACCAGTTATATTTTTCTCATCCCCCTGACTCAAATATCCGGCAGCTTCTGTACAAGCAGCTTGAATAGTTGCAGCACTCAAGTTAAACTGATTTACTAAAGTATTTACTTGCCCGTTGATTTGCGGCACTAAATCAATAAGTGCTTCCTGCCAAACTGCGCTTTGCTCTTGGGAAGTTGGTTGATGCACATCAAAGCGGACTGCTGGGCGTTGCGACATCCGCATCCCTTCTCGGCTGCTGAGAATTAAGACACCATTTGCGCGATCGCTTAGATGGGTAATTGCCGTAACACGAGCAATATCATTTGTGTCTATCTCGTCGCAATCAATAAGTAAGGCACTTGGGCTTAAAATTGTCTCACGAGTCCACAAGCGAATTAAATTATCTTGTTCACCAGAAACTAACAAGACGCCTTGTGCTGGCATTACATATAAGTTCAAACCCAGGTTTTTACAAACCGTTGCCGCAATCCCACGTTTAATTACAGTTTCAATACCACATAATTGTATAATTGGCAATATTTTGGTTTTGGGAGTTTGAGATAACACCCCGACGACTCGCTCTGCTAGCGCTTGGTGGGAAGGAACCAAATCACTCACAAAATTTAACGGCTCAATGATGCCAGCTAGACGTTCGTCAAGATACTGCGTACCAGCAAGATAATGTAAAATTCGCTCGTCAATGCGGAGGGGACTAAGGGTAAGAGCAGAACCTTCGCCAACTTGAATTAATCGCCAGCGACGCAAAGATGAGTTGGGAGCGATCGCATCCCAATGCGGGTTGGGTAATGCAGCTAAGGCAAGACTGAAAGTGGGGTAAAGTCGCTGTGGATCTCCTTGAGCGATCGCACACAACTTAGCAAATTCTCCGCTAAACTCTACACCCGCACACAACAGCAGCAAATCTCGTTCAAAGAGTGACAAACTAAAGATTCTGCACAACCTGTCTAATGCCGAAGGTGCAGACATAGCCAGCAGAGGGGCGATAATGAGTTTGCAAGGAAGACCAAAGCTTAGAAGTTTCTTCCATGTTAAAAAACTCATTATCGCCCCTCTGCTGGCTATGTCTGCACCTTCGGCATTAGACAGGTTGTGCAGAATCTTTAGTTTGTCACTCTTTGAACGAGATTTGCTGCTGTTGTGTGCGGGTGTAGAGTT
>NZ_JAIVFR010000579.1 GCF_020829685.1 Nostoc sp. CHAB 5715
AATCTCTGATAGTTGTTCTTGTCCACCTTCTTTGGGGTTACTTAGTATCATCAGCCTGACTGCTGCTACTCACATTCTCGTTCCTATCCAATGTCAATTTAAGTCATTTAAGGGAACTGAACTTTTACTCAGTACGATCACCCAAGTCCGCAGTCATACCAACCCCAGATTGCAATTTGCTGGATTTGTTCCTACAATGTTCGATGGTCGGACTGCCCAGGAATCGCGTACACTTAAAGCTGTACAAGAACAACTATCAGAGATTGCTCCTGTATACCCACCAATCCCAAAAACTATTGCCTTTGCCGATGCTTCTGAGCGCCGAGTTCCACTAGCATTATTTGATAAAAACCATCCAGCCGTGGATGTACTCAAAAAAATTGCTAATAGCATAGATAAACTTGAATTAAAACCGTGAGTAGCAAACGCAACGAACCTTACGCTGCAATCAAAAAGCCTGTCGATCTGCTGTTTGGCACTGTAACTGGGTCACAATCTGATGATCAAGCCAGCGCTACTAACACAATTGCAATTGCCAAAATCAAGCTACCTTCCTCACAGCCAAGGCGCTATTTCGACGAGCAGAAGCTTGAAGAACTATCACACTCAATCAAAGAATTGGGTATTCTCGAACCTCTGTTAGTGCGTCCGCTCTCTGAGGGCGATTATGAATTAGTAGCCGGGGAAAGACGCTACAGAGCGGCATTGATGGCTCTTTTAACTGAGGTTCCTGTAGTAGTCCGCATAATGGATGATGCGACTACGTACCAAGTGCGCCTCGTTGAAAACCTGCAACGCGAAGACCTCAATCCGCTAGAAGAGACTGAAGGTATCCTTGAACTATTGGCATTTCGGTTGTCAATAAGTACGTCAGAAACTGTCAAACTGCTTCAAAAAATGGAGAACGAAGCTAAAGTAAAAATTACCCGTAACGTTACGGGTAATTCTCAAACTCTACTTGTGGAGGAAATATTTACAGCGTTAGGAGGCATGAAGTGGGATTCATTTGTTCGCAATCGCTTGCCTTTACTCAATCTCCCTCTTGATGTGCTTTCAGTATTACGTTCGGGAAAAATTGAGTACACCAAAGCACGGGCAATCGCTAAGGTGAAAAATGAAAAAACAAGAATTCAACTACTAGAAGACGCGATCGCCTACAATCTCTCATTGAGCGAAATTAAGCGGAAGATTCCAGAAAATGAGCAGAAGCCGGAATCAGAGTCTCGCACTCAAACAGAGTCAACATCTCTGAAAGACCGCGTTGAGGACACACTCCGCCGTTTTAAGCAGTCCAAGGTATGGGATGATCCGAAAAAAAAAGCAAAGCTAGAGAAGCTTTTGGCTCAGTTGGATGTATTGATAAAAAATGACTTCACAAATTGATGAAAAAGCACTTGGGACAAGATGCATTTTTTGAACTTCACTAATAATGATAAAAAACTTAAAATTTTTTGGAATTATTTTTCTTCGTTAGGATACCAACCTGCCGGAATGACTTCAAAATTCCAAACATCTTTGAAGACGTATATGCGTCCGATCATTTCCGATGGGGAAAGCAAATTTTTGTCGCCTTCCTTCCAATCTTTTTTATCAACTGTTCCCATAACTACATAGTTATTACCTACAATTTGAGGATTTGTTTGGACAAAAGTAGCAGCCATCAATGGCTCAATTTCCTGTTTTTTAGCAATAATTAAGTCGCAGCTTGGGCAATATTTACACTGTTTATTTAGTAAAAATAGCTGTTTAGGTTCAATGTGGATTACCAAAGGGAACTTGCGTAACTTAGTTTTACTATCGCATTTGGGGCATTTAGTGAACGCACAATCACTATAAGGATTGAGAAAAAAGCGATGCCGCTTTTTAATTGTTTTATCTGGCTTTTTATTAACGCTATTTTTAACCATGCTACGATGAAAGCTTGATTAACTACATTTGGTTTTGTAACATAAGGTTAACTATAACAAGCGTGAAGAATTAACACTTACTCCTAACTAAAAATAGTGAGACATCCGGTACTCTTTCGTTTCAACAATCCTAATGGCATCAAACCGATAGTTGCCGATGTACAACTTAACGGCTTGGGCAGGTGTGAAGTCTTTCTTAGCCATAATTGCTTTGTCCACAAGAATTTCATCAATCTCTCGCGGAGCGCTTGCCAAGGCTATTATTAATTTTTTGAGAGTAAAAAAGACCCAGATTAAATGTCTGGGTCTTTAAGGTTGGGAATTATCCCAAGATTTCAATCACAGCCGCGAGAATAGCTGGCGCTTTGTCTGAAATTGGAATGAATACCCGCTTGCGCCAGTTGATGATCTCGGTGAAACATCCAACAGCTAAGAGTCGCTCTGCCAGTGAGATAGCATTAACCAGTTCTATGCGAGGTTCTGTGGCAATGTAAGAACGCCGTAAAGTTACGCCACCCGGCAACTGCTGGGAATAGCCTTCGTTTAGCACTAAAGAGACTAACTCCTGTGGGCTTAACAGCTTGTTCTTGAGTCCGAGTTGTTCAGCCACCGACTGGATATCCTGAGCGTTAACCACCCGACCGAGTATCTTTTGTTTATCGCTGGTTTGTAACCTGAAGACTCGACTACTGTGCTGTGGCAGAATTTTCCAAATAGGCAACAAAATACCGGTGACTAAGTGCAGGTAATCGGTTGTGAACTTGGGCAACTGGTCAACCTCTTTTGACCACACTGCAATAAACGTATCAGCCGAAACCTGCCGCCAAGTGGAAGAATTCAGTTGTTCGACTATGACACGAGTTTCTTTTTGTGGACGGACGAGCAAAACCCTTGGCACAACGCCACCTTCAGCATCGAATATACTATGGGTTGGAATTGTTACCGCCGCACTACCTTTCTCATTCACCATGAATCGCCCTTGGTACTTGGCAGCAAAATCCAACATCTCTTGAGCCGTTCTGATGTTGTTCTTCTGGGTGCGTTCCACTTTCAAGTAATTGGTGACGCTACCAGTTTGAGCATGAGTATATACAGCTTCCTGGCTCTCAACAGTAAAGCGTTCAGCCCGTAAAGTCTCCACCCCCATCTCATAGACACCAGCAGCGATCGCTGTTTCAATCTGCTGACTTAGCAACAACTCAAACCTCTCGAAAATGATGTTTTGCATATCAATTCGTAGAGCTAGTAGTCGGTTGAGGAATTGACGCAGAGGTGGGAGGTCGATTTTCATGCCGCCTTCCTGGGAAGTGAGCGAGAGTCCTGTCATTTGCTCAAAAGTCCCTAGCGGAACTTCATAAAATCGACCTTGGAAAATCTGCTTAAACAACTCGTATAGTGCGTGTTGTGCATAGTTCGACTCCAGATTATCCTTAGCTTCAAATATCCCGTTGCCACCCGTTTGCCGTTGACCACGAGTAAGAGCGCCCAAACTATCTAGCCTTCGGGCAATAGTCGAGATAAAGCGACGTTCACCCCTGACATTAGTAGTTACAGGTCTGAACACAGGTGCTGATGCTTGGTTTGTGCGGTGCGATCGCCCAAGCCCTTGGATTGCATTGTCTGCTCTCCAACCCGCTTCTAAAAGATAGTGCGATCGCCGCCGACGATTCGCAGCATTTAGCGAAGCATGATAACTTCTGCCTGTCCCACCAGCGTCACTGAAGATGAGGATTTGTTTGTCACCCTGCATAAACGCAGCAGTTTCAGCAATATTAGCGCCACTTCCGCGTGAATCTACAAACAAACGTCCAGATTCATCTTTTAACACCCGTTTGCTACGACCTGTAACTTCAGCCACTTGCTTGTTACCGAAGTGCCACAGCAATTGTTCTAATGCGCCGGGGATTGGGTCAAGACTTGTTAACTTATCGACTAAGGCATCTCTCAAGGCTACAGCTTCTTGGGAGATAACTGGAGAACCATCGGCATCAAAAGCGGGTTCAGAACGCTTGTCGCCATCCTCGCCACCCCCCTCAATGGATTCCACAAAATCTTCACGGGAGGTAAACGGGAAATCCCCAGTCTGCCAAAGTCCCAGGCGATTGGCGTATGAGAGATTTGAGACTTTAGTTGCACCAGTAGCAGAAACGTAGACAACCCGTGCTGAGGGCAGTGCGTTTTGCAACCGCAGCCCAACAATGCCTTGCTGGGATGCTGCAACCATACCGAGTTTACCCTCTTGCGCCATTGCATTGCCCATACTGTGACACTCGTCATAAGCGATCGCTCCCTCAAAGCCAATGCCAGCCCACTCAACGATTTGCTTAAGCCGACTTTTATCATTCTTTTGAGAACGTAGAGTTGAGTACGTGCAGAACAGAATACCTTGGGTGAAAGGGATTGGGTCGCCTAGCTTGATGTTGCCCAGGTCAATGATATCTTTTTCACTACCTCCGAGCGCACACCAGTCTCTACGGGCATCTTCAATTAAGGCAGAACTTTTGGATACCCAAATTGCTTTTCTTCGCCCCTGACACCAATTGTCTAATATAATACCTGCACACTGTCGTCCTTTCCCCGCTCCCGTCCCATCACCAAGGAACCAGCCACGGCGAAATCTAACAGCGTTTTCTTCGCCGTGAGCCGCGACAGTCACACTATCCCATGAGTCATCAACAATATAAGACCCAGACAGAAATTCACAGTGCGTTTGACCTGCGTAAATAACGCTTTCGAGTTGTGCTTCAGATAACAAGCCTTGTGAGACAATGTTTCGCGGGAGATGCGGTTTATAAGTTGGTGCTGGTGGTGACACAAGTGCTAGGGCTGCACTCTCACAAAGCAGCGAGGGATGAGGTAAAGCGTCCTTGATTCGGATTCGTTGTGGGCGATAGGTTTCATATAAAGTATCTTTGAGTCCATCATTTGCAGACCACTCGACAACTTCATATTCCAGCACTACTACGTCGTCTGGAAGAAAGGAAACTGTTTCTGGTTGTGCAACTATAGTACGTTTTGGGGATTGAACAACTTTTGCGATC
>NZ_JAIVFR010000057.1 GCF_020829685.1 Nostoc sp. CHAB 5715
CAATACGCTTGGGTTAGCGCCAAAAACCTTAAATTGTGTAGGTTGGGGAGCCACTGCGCCCTTGCGGTTTCCCGACTTGTTCGCGCAGCGTCTCCCCTTGGGAGAAGCAAGTGGCGTTTGAGGAACGTAGACGCCCGGAGGGCGGCTTCCCGGAGGGTAACCCAACATTTTCGGGGCTTTGTTGGGTTGCGCTTTGCTTAACCCAACCTAAAATTTTCCACAAAGCCAAGCGTATTGAATTAAAAGTGGTAAATCACCATTTACCAATCGTGACTATTAATTAAGAACAGCAACTGCTGGACGGCTACCAGCAGCGTGACGGTCAATCACTTGGTCAATCAAACCGTATTCTCTGGCTTCTTCTGGTGACATGAAAAAGTCACGTTCAGTATCCTCAGCAATCCGCTCAATTGGTTGACCTGTATGTTCAGCTAAATAGTCATTTAGCCGCCGCTTGTGGTATAGAATCTCCCGCGCCTGAATTTCAATATCAGTCGCCTGTCCTTGAGCGCCGCCTAGAGGTTGATGAATCATAATCCGAGAATGAGGTAGACTCATCCGCTTACCCTTAGTACCTGCGCTGAGGAGGAAAGCGCCCATACTCGCCGCTAATCCGGTACAAATTGTACAGACATCAGGGCGAATGTGTTTCATAGTGTCAAAAATGCCCATACCAGCCGTCACCGAACCACCGGGAGAATTGATGTACATATAAATGTCTTTCTCCGAGTCTTCGGCATCCAAATACAGCAGTTGGGCAACAATCAAGTTAGCAATGTTGTTGTCAACTTGTTGTCCCAAAAAGATGATGCGCTCACGCAACAGCCGTGAGTAGATGTCAAAGGCGCGTTCGCCTCGACCCGATTGTTCAATAACGATAGGAATCATGGAAGCGTGTTTGTGGCTACTTTAAATACATTTTATCGGTGACAGCACTAAACTGGGGTTTATCTCTACTGTTCCCAAGCAGATAAATCAAACCTTTCTCGTTTTCTTTTGCCCAAAAAGAGTACAAAAGATGATTTTGCAATAATTTTAATTCCCTATGGCACTTTTTAACCGCAAAAGGTGTCTAAGAAAATATCCCATGAAGAACAAATCAAAAACTCCAATCATCGCCAACCTCGTATCTCGGCATTTGCTGGACAACTTTGGCGATGTGGTGATTAAACTGATAACCGAAATTCAATTAGCTTTAGGAATTATGTTAATCATGTAACAATTTAAACATTTTTTTAGGATTTACCTCGGCAAATATCAAATTATTTTTGTTACATTCAGTAAGTCGATAAAACTCAATGTATTCAGAATAACTAGTCATATTGGAAATGCTATCCATCCAGAGAGACGTGCCATGTTGGAAAAACTTGTACAAGCCGCCATCATCACCTTCTTGCTCCACCTGATAGCAGGACTTAGCCCAAATACTTTAATTCAGTCAAAGACAGCATCACCTGTGCAAGAAACGCCACCAAATATTGTTAGCTTGCTATTGCGATCTTTTCAGTAAGAATTTTTCACAAATTGCATAGGTCTTACCCAAGGGATAATTCGCTCGTAGGATTTGTTGCTTATCTACATAGCCGTCTAGGCTAAGACTCTTGAGAAGAGGATAGACTGAGCAAGGAAGGCAACTACTTGCATTTAATCATGACTAATCGCCTTGCTGAAGCTAAGAGCCTCTATCTCCGCAAACACGCTGAAAACCCGATTGATTGGTGGTCTTGGTGTGATGAAGCACTTGCAACTGCAAGGGCGCAAAATAAACCGATTTTTCTCTCCATTGGCTACTCTAGTTGCCACTGGTGTACTGTCATGGAAGGCGAGGCTTTTTCTGATATTGCGATCGCCCACTACATGAATGCTAATTATCTTCCCATCAAAGTAGACAGGGAAGAAAGACCTGACCTCGATAGCATCTACATGCAAGCGTTGCAGATGATGAGTGGTCAAGGGGGTTGGCCTTTAAACGTATTTCTTTCCCCAGAAGATTTAGTGCCGTTTTACGCTGGTACTTATTTCCCTGTAGACCCGCGCTATGGTCGTCCTGGATTTTTGCAGGTGTTGCAAGCAATTCGCCGTTATTACGATACAGAAAAAGCAGAATTACAGCAACGCAAAGCTTTAATTATTGAGTCGCTGCATACGTCTGCGGTGTTGCAAGATGGTACAACAGATGAGCTTGAAGACCGTGAATTACTCCGCCAAGGTTGGGAAACCAGCACAGGTATAATTACTCCTAGTCAATCTGGTAATAGCTTTCCGATGATTCCCTATGCAGAATTAGCACTGCGGGGAACTCGATTTAATTTTGAATCTCGCTATGATGGCAAGCAAGTTTGTACTCAACGGGGATTAGACTTAGCGCTGGGAGGCATTTACGACCATGTAGGCGGTGGCTTTCATCGCTATACTGTTGACGCTACTTGGACAGTACCCCACTTTGAAAAAATGCTCTACGACAATGGACAGATTGTGGAGTATCTAGCTTCTTTATGGAGTGCAGGAGTAGAAGAAGCAGCCTTTGAGAGAGCGGTTGCTGGTACTGTACAATGGCTGAAGCGGGAAATGACCGCGCCTGAAGGTTACTTCTATGCTGCTCAAGATGCCGACAGCTTCATTGAACCCACGGCAGTAGAACCAGAAGAAGGAGCCTTTTACGTCTGGAGTTACAACGAGCTTCAACAATTGTTAACTCCTGAAGAACTAAAGGAATTAGAACAATTTTCTGTGACACCTAACGGCAACTTTGAAGGACGTAATGTTTTACAAAGGCGCTATTCTGGGCAACTGAGTGCAACGGTAGAAACGGCTCTGAGCAAGCTGTTTACCGCTCGTTATGGCGTTAGTTCTGAGTCTTTAGAAACTTTTCCCCCGGCTTGTAACAACCAGGAAGCAAAAACCACTAACTGGCCAGGTCGCATTCCCTCAGTGACAGATACGAAGATGATTGTTGCTTGGAATAGCTTGATGATTTCTGGGCTAGCTAGGGCTGCTGGGGTTTTCCAAGAACCGTTATATCTGGACTTAGCAGCACGAGCAGCGAATTTTATCTGGGAAAATCAGTTTGTAGATGGGCGTTTTCAGCGACTCAACTATCAAGGAGAACCAACCGTTTTAGCGCAGTCTGAAGATTACGCCTTTTTTATTAAAGCTCTCCTGGATTTACAAGCTTCCAACCCTGAGCATAAGCAATGGCTAGAAAAAGCGATCGCTATCCAAGATGAATTCAACGAATTTCTTTGGAGTGTAGAGTTAGGTGGTTACTATAACACATCAAGTGATTCTAGTCAAGATTTAATTGTAAGAGAGCGCAGTTATGCTGATAATGCTACACCATCAGCTAATGGAATTGCGATCGCTAACCTTGTTCGTCTCGCTCTACTCACTGATAATCTAGATTATTTGGATTTAGCGGAACTTGGTTTGAAAGCTTTTAGGAGTGTAATGCATCGCGCTCCCCAAGCAAGTCCTAGTTTATTTACAGCGTTGGATTGGTATCGTAATTCTACCTTGATTCGCAGCACCACTAAGCAAATAAACTCTCTGATCCCCAAGTTTTTACCAACGGCTGTGTTTGCCATAACATCTGATTTACCAGAGGGAAGTGTTGGGTTAGTTTGCCAAGGTTTGAAATGTCTTGCACCAGCAGAAAGTGTAGAGCATTTATTGCAGCAAGTCCAGAAAAGTCAGGTGAGGGCGTGAAATAGTTTTATTTCTCCCAACTAGAATGTTACCAGCAGGTCATCCAGTCCCGATCGCAACTTTCTGCGCGGTTGCTCATTTTACCCCGTATAGTGATGATGCCTAAACAGACCAAGGATTAACCATTAGAACCCCTGTCCCAGCAAAATCTTTTTCGTTACGGGTAACAAGTGATAAATAGTTATGAATTGCAATCGCTGCAATAAGAGAATCCATGAGAGGTAGAGGTCGCCCATTCTGTTCTAGTTGCCCAACTAAATTTCCCCACAACAACATTGTTGAGAAATCTATATTTAAGATTCTTTGTTGAAAGCGATTGGGCAGGGTTTCATTCACCCAAGTTGTTAGAGATTCTTTCCGCTTAGATGCAGTAATTTTGCTGATACCTTTAGCAATTTCGCCAATTGTGATGACGCTAAGGTAAAGTTTTTCTGGCACTTGGGCATCTAGCCAATCTAAAACTTGTTGATTTGGTTGTTTGGCAACAAGTTCGGAAATCAGGCAGGTATCAAGGAGATAAGTCATGGAGTGAAGGCATTGCGGGGAAGGGTGCGATCTCGACTAAGGTCAAGTTCTTCGGTGAGTTCAGCCAGGGGGGATTGACGGAAAAACTCTGAGATTTTGCTTGGTTGATCTAGGTGGGTGTTATGTATAGTCAGGCTTTGGGCAAGGAGTTGGATGATGTACAGTTTATCGTTGGGGGAAAGCTGAAGGAGTTGTTGTTCGAGTTCTTGGATAGCCATGATCGGGTTTAAGTAGAAGATAAATTTATTCTACTTTCAACGTCAGAGGTTAATTTAGTTTGACTCGTTTTTTACCCTCTATTTTTTTGACGAATGACTATTAACTCATGTAGCAAATTAACCGCCATTGTATTAGCAGGCGGTAAGAGTTCTCGGATGGGTCAGGATAAAGCCTTGATTCCCATTCAAGGAGTGCCGTTGTTACAGCGAGTT
The DNA here is from genome assembly GCF_020829685.1 of Nostoc sp. CHAB 5715. Lineage (GTDB taxonomy): Bacteria > Cyanobacteriota > Cyanobacteriia > Cyanobacteriales > Nostocaceae > Nostoc. The sequence continues at coordinate 4,662 of NZ_JAIVFR010000057.1, forward strand.
TGTAGCATTGCTCAAAGCTGTGCCAATACTGTTTATGTAGTAACTCCCTGGCCAGAACGCTATCAAGATTTGCTTTTGCCTGGTTGTCAGTTTATTCGGGAAGTACCTTTATCTGGAGAATCTCTCGCCCACGGGCCTCTAGTTGGGTTTGCCCAAGGACTAGCCGAAGTGCAAACAGAATGGGTGCTGTTGCTAGCTTGCGATTTGCCGAGGTTGCGGGTTGAGGTGTTGCAAGATTGGGTAACTAGACTTGATAGCGTGGGCGATAATGCGATCGCAGCTTTAGCTAATCATCCTAAAGGTTGGGAACCTCTATGTGGTTTCTATCGCCGTCGCTGTTTGCCACAACTTTTAGAGTTTATCAACCAAGGGGGGCGATCGTTTCAGCAGTGGCTTCGGCAATATCCTGTAGAAGTTTTGCCCTTAGCAGAATCAGAAATGCTGTTTAACTGTAATACACCAGAAGACTTGGCTTTAAGTTAACATTAGTCTCCAACAGAGGCGCACGTTAAAAATTTAATTGCGAATTGCGTTAGCGTAGCGGAGCGTTCGCTTTTAGCGTCTCCAAGAGTTGCCCATTGCGAATTGCGAATTGGTTTCATTTTTGCGTGCCAATACCATCGCACAAGTGCCTGTCACTCTCGCTAACATTTGCATTAGGATTATTTTGTAAATAATTCCGCACCCAATCACAACTGCTCCCCATTAAAGAATCTAACTCAAAATCTGGAAGATTCCAGAGTTTGATCGTGTTGTCAACACTGCCAGAAGCCAATGTCTTGCCGTCGGGGCTAAAACTGACGCTCATGACATAGCTATCATGCCCCTTGAGGGTGCGGATTTCCTTTCCTGTCTCTAGATTCCAGAGTTTGATCGTCTTGTCCCAACTGCCAGAAGCCAATGTCTTGCCGTCGGGGCTAAAACTGACGCTATAGACATAGCCATCATGCCCCTTGAGGGTGCGGATTTCCTTTCCTGTCTCTAGATTCCAGAGTTTGATCGTCTTGTCCGAACTGCCAGAAGCCAATGTCTTACCGTCGGGGCTAAAACTGACGCTTGTGACACCGTCATTATGCCCGGTGAGGGTGCGGATTTCCTTTCCTGTCTCTAGATTCCAGAGTTTGATCGTCTTGTCCGAACTGCCAGAAGCCAATGTCTTACCGTCGGGGCTAAAACTGACGCTATAGACATAGTTATTATGCCCGGTGAGGGTGCGGATTTCCTTTCCTGTCTCTAGATTCCAGAGTTTGATCGTCTTGTCCCAACTGCCAGAAGCCAATTTCTTGCCGTCGGGGCTAAAACTGACGCTATAGACAACAACGTTATTATGCCCGGTGAGGGTGCGGATTTGCTTTCCTGTCTCTGGATTCCAGAGTTTGATCGTGGTGTCCGAACTGCCAGAAGCCAATATCTTGCCATCGGGGCTAAAACTGACGCTATAGACAACGTTATTATGTCCCTTGAGGGTGCGGATTTCGTTTCCTGTCTCTAGATTCCAGAGTTTGCTCGTGCTGTCATAACTGCCAGAAGCCAATGTCTTGCCGTCGGGGCTGAAACTGACGCTTGTGACAATCCTATAATCTCCGTTGAGGGTGCGGATTTCCTTTCCTGTCTCTAGATTCCAGAGTTTGATCGTCTTGTCCCAACTGCCAGAAGCCAATGTCTTGCCGTCGGGGCTAAAACTGACGCTCATGACATAGCTATCATGCCCCTTGAGGATGCGGATTTGCTTTCCTGTCTCTAGATTCCAGAGTTTGATCTTGCTGAAATAATTGCCAGAAGCCAATGTCTTACCGTCGGGGCTAAAACTGACGCTTGTGACAGAGCTAAACTCATTATACTCGGTGAAGGTGCGGATTTCCTTTCCTGTCTCTAGATTCCAGAGTTTGATCGTGCTGTCAGAACTGCCAGAAGCCAATGTCTTGCCGTCGGGGCTAAAACTGACGCTATAGACACGCCCATTATGCCCGGTGAGGGTGCGGATTTGCTTTCCTGTCTCTAGATTCCAGAGTTTGATCGTCTTGTCCGAACTGCCAGAAGCCAATGTCTTACCGTCGGGGCTAAAACTGACGCTATCGACACCGTCATTATGCCCCTTGAGGGTGCGGATTTGCTTTCCTGTCTCTAGATTCCAGAGTTTGATCGTCTTGTCCCAACTGCCAGAAGCCAATGTCTTACCGTCGGGGCTAAAACTGACGCTATCGACACCGTAATTATGCCCGGTGAGGGTGCGGATTTGTTTTCCTGTCTCTAGATTCCAGAGTTTGATCGTCTTGTCAACACTGCCAGAAGCCAATGTCTTACCGTCGGGACTAAAACTGACGCTATAGACACGCCCATTATGCCCGGTGAGGGTGCGGATTTGCTTTCCTGTCTCTAGATTCCAGAGTTTGATCGTCTTGTCCCAACTGCCAGAAGCCAATTTCTTGCCGTCGGGGCTAAAACTGACGCTATAGACATAGTTCTTATGTCCCTTGAGGGTGCGGTTGCGTTCTCCTCCTAAACTTACCTGCAAGGCATTCATTACCTCTGGGTTAGTTGTATGTTGGCTTTGCAGAATTTTTCCCGCCTTGATTGCTTGGACAAAAGCCTCTAATTGTTTATGTTCATTAAATAGAGACAAAGAATATCGACCAAGAGATTCGGCTTGATTGAGTTCCGATTGGTTTTTCTGATTCGATGCCGTCAAACTCAATCCACCGCTAATTACCATCGCCACCAAAGAACCAGCCGCAATCCCCCAGGCGGTTCTGATTTTGCGCTTTCTGCGAGCTGCTTCGGCTTGTGTGTTGCGATTACGTTCTTGGATACTCTGTTCAATAAATTCTTGCTCATCAATTAAGTTTTCTGGTTCTTGTGTGTTGCGATCGCCCACCTGAGCGCCCTTAACTTCTCCTTGAAACACTGTATTATATTTACCTGCTGCTGACTCTTCAGGTTTTAACTGTTTCAGCAACTCCTGCGCTAACTTAATAATTTCTGCATCTTTATCAGCACCAGCTTCCGCTAATTTCTTTTTAAGTGGTGCTTCATAGGTTTCAGGATCTGTTTCGTGTTCTTCCAGAACCATTTCTGCTTTTGGTTCACTTTCAAATCTCTTCTTAATCAAGGTTTTTAACCCCTGATAGGCATCTTTAACAGCTGTTCCTGCGGTATCTTTAGTAGCAGCGATCGCACCAGCACCTAAAGCCGCAATAATCATAGAAACAGGTTCCATAGTTAATCCTCAATAATTTGTAGTTGACAACATGAATTTGACAATCAGTAAACCAAAAAGTTTTTTAGAAGTCTTACGATGTGGATATTTAGTATCTGCTGTTTACCGAGTACGACAAAATTTGCGATCGTTATCACTCTCAGGATATTGCCAAGAATAGGCAAAATGGCTAACTCCCTTCAGTTGGGGGGCGTATTTGCGAAGTGCCTGCATTTGCCCTTCTAGGGATGGACGATTACTAACGGATTCTCCCCATTTGCCTGCTAAAGCAGGGATTATCTGCGTACCCGGTTTTGCCATACTCAAAACTCGTTGCACTTGTGTCACAATACAACTGGCATTACCGCAATTCCCATAAGCCATAGGATGCCACTGCAATGTAGTGGGGAACCGATCCCAAGGTTGCAAACGGGAATCATACCCTTGTCCTACAGTTTGGTTGCCGTCAGGGAAAAACACCACTCCTGTGGGAATATTTTGCTGTTTTGCTGGATAACTGGCTATGGTGACAAAATCTAAAATTCCTTGCATGGCGTGGGCAACGGCAAGCTGCCACAATTCCCATTGTAAAAGCGGTTGTCTATCGGTTGCAGACAGGATTGACTTTTGCGCTGATCGGGGAATGCGTCCTTGCCACAGGGGTTCGCCTTCTTGGGGATAAAGGTTATCAACTTCTGCTATATCTCCGGCGCCGACGAATCCCTTACTCAAAAAGCGCCGAATCAAGTCCAGCCCTTTGTAATTTAGTGCCCGTTTAAATAAAGCTTCTTGAATTGCAGGACTAAATAGCCATAAATCTGAAACTTTGGTGGCGATGGAATCACTTCCTGCTTGTCGGGGATAGCGCACATAGTCTAATAGCAAGCCATCTGGGCGACGGCGCAAAACTTCTTTTACTAATTGGTAGTAGTCGCGTTTTGCTTGCAAGTTGTAGGGGTCGATAAATACTTGAGAGCCGTTATCTACTACATATAGGCTCGTTTGACCTTTGCCATTACGAGCGATCGCACTTTCTCTATCTCGGCGCTGGGCGTAAGTATAGCCGAAATTGGTCGTAAACATCCAAGCGTAAACCTTTAAACCGCGTTGCCGACCTTTTTTAATTGCTGTGGCGAGTAAATCGGCGTTTTTTGCTCCTGGGGTGCGAATTACAGAAGGCCAAACCGTCGGGTTAGCTTTTGCTGGCAATAATGCCTGCCCGTCGTAAAATACTTCTAAATAAACTTGGTTGTAGCCACGGTTGACAATCCGATCCATAATCTGGTCAATTATTCCTGGCTGAATGTCACAGGGATACAAGCGCAACCAAATGGCTTGGATTTGCGGCCAAGTCCGCGTGCGGCACTCGTGTAATTCCTGTGCCTGTTCTTGTAGCATGTTTTGATAGCGGGTTTGGGCATCTGGTTTGCCTTTGAGGGCTGACAAACGTAAATTTTCTTTTTCTTGTGCCGCCGTTGATGATAATTGACAATACTGGGTTACTTGCGCCCTTGCTGGTTCGCTTCCCAAGCTGGGGAGCAACGAACTACTAGTGAAAACAATAGCGAATAGACGCCGCCAAAATAATGTTGATCTTGCAACGTTCAAGGGATGGTTAGACATATCTAGCAGTAGATGGACGCATTGAAGAAGAAGCAGGGGAGCAGGGAGCAAGGGGGATAGAACAGAATTGGGATTCGACCCCACCCTCACTTGAGCCACTGGTGGAGAAGTGGGGGACGTAAAAACATGTTCCGCTCTGCTCCACGGCTCGATGTTGGGGTCATTTCCCCCAGCTAAAAAGCCCCCTTCCCCCTGCCTCTTCGTTGACAGGGGTTTTTAAACCTATTTTTTTAAGACTACCAAAGGCTTGTTTGTGTTGCTGCATTTTTTGATAAATACATAAACACATATAGGGCAGTATAAAACATCTGAATACACAACTAAGCTTAGTCTGTTATTAAGTTGATTCTGCCTGTACCTTAGTTAGTGAAAATCTGCTTATACCATTCTTAACCCAAAAGGAATTTTAATATGCATCGTCGTTGGCTTTTATCTGCTTTAGCACTTTTGATGAGTATACTTTTAGCTGCTTGCACGACTGCAACCACTCAGCAGCCACAAACAAAAATCACAATCCCTACTGAGACGACAAACACAAATTCTCAGCAATTACCAAAAGGATCAGCAAAAAGAGTTATTGCTCTTTCTTCTCTTTCTGCTGACATTATCTCTCGACTCGATCAAACAAAAATTGTCGGAATCACTGGTAGTAAATTATTTAAGAATGACTCAAGATTTAAGGATATTCCCCGTGTTAGTGAAGGGCAAAGTCCGCCAAATTTAGAAAAAGTAGTAGCGCTAAAACCAGATTTAGTTATTGGTGCAGAAGGTTTTTCTAACATCCCAATTCAAAAACTTCAGCAGCTAGGAATTCCGACCTTTCTTACTAAGGTGAATAACTGGGAATCTTTAGAAGAACTTACTAAAACACTTGCTAAATCAATTGACGCTGATCCTCAGCCTTTGTTAAATCGTTACAAAACTTTCTTGCCAGAAAAGCCAACTCAGGGTTTTTCTACTCTAGCGCTGGTTAGTCGTCAACCAATTTTAGCGCCGAATAAAAATAGTTGGGCAGGGGATTTGCTGGCGAAATTCCAGGCGAAAAATATAGCAGCAGATTTACAAGGTAAAAGTCCAATTGGTGGCTATGTGACGCTTTCGGCTGAGAAGGTTTTAGAAGCCAATCCAGAGGTGATAATTTTGGTTAATCCCCCACAAGGTAATTCGGAAGCAGCGCTTTTAGATTCGCTGAAAAAGGAAGCTTTTTGGCAACAACTGCAAGCAACTAAAAATAACCGAGTCTATGTGTTTGATTATTATGGTCTGGTAAATCCAGGTAGTATAGATGCAATTGAAAAAACTTGTCAGCAGCTTAAGCAAGCGTTGTTTGTAGCGCAAGGTACTTAGCTCAATAATGGGAGAACCTCGCAGTCAATCAAGGATGCATTTAGTTTAGCTTTACCAACAACTCTAAAAACTATAGGACTCATATTTGATTTTTGAAAAAAACTCAGTACACCTTTATTCCTTCTTCCCAGTCCCCAGTCCCCAGTCTCTACGAGTAATTCAGGAATCAAATCGGATTGCTATAGCTATTTACAGTGTTGTTGAAGAAGAGATACAGCTAATTCAAAACTATTAGGTTGAGTTTGTACTGCATAGGCTTCTCTTTCTAAATCTTGTCGTTTGACATCGGTATAGCGTCTAAAAAATGGTCTAGCATAATTGCTTGGTTGAATGTCTAAGCCTAAAGTTTTTATTTTTCCTTTTCCGGCACATACCTGCGCTGCATGAACAGTTTCATGGATTAGTGTTTGAGTCCCAATATGTAACTCAAACACTACGGGATTAATCCAAATTTTTTTGTCAGCTTCTCTTAGTAACCCATAAGCTCCTCGCTTTGGTGGTAGTGCAATGATTACCTGAAACCCTTTTTTTTCTAATTTATTTTTTAAATCTAAAAATTTTGCTTCTGGATTGGGTATTTGAGAAAGCAACAGTAAGGAATTTAATATAAAAATTTTGCTCATTGCCTAATCCGCTCTAGGGCAGCTTTGGTTACTTCGTGTTGGTGACAACTGCCGATCGCTAAGACACTAAACACACCTTCCAACCCTGGCTCAACTACGGAGGTGTATTGAGGATTCGCTGCTCCCAATATTTGAATTATCCAACTGAATAGCACGCCTATTAAGGCACTGACAACAATACCAACGCCGACACCAGCATATACCCAAGAGTTGAGCCGGGATTGTTTAGCTTTTTGGAGCAAAGCTAGCACAATCCCAACAACAAGGGCAGCTTCTACTCCTTCTCGGAGTGTGATTACAAAAGTAGGTAGAGCAGTACTAAAATCCATCTTTTATCCTTTGTTTTTTGTCCTTTGTCCTCTCTTACAAAGTTCTGAGCGCCGGTTTCCGGCGCTCAGACTTTGCGCTTTGTCATTTGTCATTTGTCATTTGAATTTATTTTTGACTAATGACTAATGACTAAGGACTAATGACTATTAACTAAAATCGCGTAACATCTTTTTCAGTTCGAGATTATGCATCTCTTCTTGCCCAATCATACCGCGAGCGAATTCTTCCAGATAAATGCTGGCATTGGTGACAGTTTCGAGCAGATTTTTATACAGTTCCAATGCCTTTTTTTCATGAGATAAGCTTTCTGCCAAGATATCCTTGACTTTATGCTGATAGGTTTCTTCCATTTGGGCAATTTTCAGGGAGGGATGCCCATCTAAACCGGTGAGAATTTCTCCTACTTGTTGGGCATGAAGTAAAGATTCACTTGCCTGTGCTTTGAAAAAAGCCACGATTGGAATACGGTTAGGGCCAGTCACCATCAAAGAATAATGTGTATAGCGCACTACCCCTGCTAGTTCAAATTCCATGATGGCGTTCAGCAGATCAATGGTCTTTTTCTGATCAAGTTCTTGCATCAGTTGTTAGTTCAAGTAACGAATTTTCATGAGTTAGGAGTTGGAAGTTAGGAGTTAGGAGTGAGGAGTTGGAAGTTAGGAGTTAGTAGATCGGGATTCATAACTCCTAACTCTTAACTCATAATTCATAACTCCTAACTATTTTAAACTCCTTACCATCTGCTTCCCATTAAAACAAAATGTTATCGCTGTGCTTGGGTATTGGATTTGTCAACCACTTTTTGAGAGTTTTCCTCAATGGTTTTCACTAGCTTGGTAACATCACTAGGTGTTTTGACTGCTTTTGCTGGTGGGATGGCAGCAGGCCAAACTTTTATGAGTTCAGCGAAACTAGTATTGATCGCTTTGTCTGCTTCGGGATCTGCTTGAGCTACTTGACTAGAAATTCCTTTGTATAAATCATTGGCGTAAACCACAAAACCACGGGAGTCTTGATACTCAATTGGCGCGGTTATTTTATCATTTGCGATCGCAGCGCCATATTCTGAGTTAGCTGCATCTAGTAGTTCGTTAATTACCTGTAGCACAAATCCTGGTTTTGAGCGTCGATCTGCTGGCAAAGCTGCGATCGCGGCATCAACTGCTTGCACTGAAGAAGCAAAATTAGTTTTAACTTTGCTATCTTTCGGACTAGATTTCACTAAGTCTTGCAAACTTATCAATGTTGTCTTAAATTCTTTGACTTTGCGCTCATTTAGCTGGTCTTCTACATCAACGTAAATCTCCTCAACTGGATGTCCAATATGAGGTTCTGCCTGTTTCGGCTGATTCTGATCTAGAAGTTCTTGTGCTACTAAAAGATGCCCTTTCATTAAGCCTAATTTAGACATATAGTCAACATCTTTCGCCTCACCTGTGAGCACCACTTCTTGAACACCAACCTGGTCTTTAATTTGGTCGAACTGCTCTTGAGTAATTACTTTTTTAGTAACTAAATCTTCTGGGCTGCCATAGGGACGATTTGCCTGGATTTTGTTCGATAAAGCTGGAACACCTAGTTTAGCTTCAAACTTATCCAATTCTGACAATATAGCGCTATTAATGTTAATTTTTTCTTTGCCACCGTGGCCACTGTGACTGTTACTACTTACTGCCTCTGTAGCTGGAGTACTAGCAACTGGTGCTGATGGATTTTCTGCGGTTGGTGTACCACTACAGGAACTCAATGTAACTATTAAGGCTGCTGCTGCTGTTAAACACATATAACGAAGTTTTATCATTTCTGATCCTTGTACAACTAAAAAGGTATTCATTGAAATATTTCAAACTATTACTAGAAAGTAGTTTGTTTGACACATTGTCATAGATATTTACTGTCGCATATAATGAGATTTTTTATCAACTATTTATCTAAAAATTTAATGAATTAATTACGAATTACTAATAATATTGTCAGGACTTTTTAACAGAATTTTGAGAGTTGCTTTCAGCAAGTACTTCAAATTGACCCATGCAACCGTTTTCTGCGATCGCATCCTGATGGGGATGGA
>NZ_JAIVFR010000580.1 GCF_020829685.1 Nostoc sp. CHAB 5715
ATCTAACATCATCTAAAGCGCTAATAAAAATCACCGGAATATCGGCTGTTAGCTCCCAAGCTTTAAAGGTCTGACAAATTTCATAGCCATCTACTTCTGGCATCATAATATCAAGTAGAATCAAATCCGGTAATACTGTTTGAGTTGCGGTCAGTGCCATTTGCCAATTCAAGGCTTTACGAACGTTATACCCTTCCCTTGTCAATATTGAGGATAAAACCCGGAGGTTATCCGCCATATCGTCAACAATCAAAATATCTTTTTTCTTAGGGTCTAAATGCTCGTAATTCATTCTACGTTTCTTTTAGTCAATTCCATGATTTTCTCAAACTGGTAGTTATTCGCTAAATCCCTGAGAACTTTGAAAACTTGACTATTATCTGATGGAATTTGCTTGAGTAACTCTAAAATCAGTTCATCGCTACAGCTAGCTGCGGCATAGTAAATCTGTTGGAGCCACTCAGGTGACATTTGTGATAAACGGCTCAGGAGTTCGGTAACACTGATAAATACCTGTATAGGTTGATCGACAACTGTTGTGTTTGTGGTTTCTATTTGGTTGGTATACTTTACACCCAGATGTTGGCTCAGTTTTTCCAATAATACTTCTTGTATGAATGGCTTGCGAATAAAATCATCGCAGCCAATAGATAAAATTTTCTGGCGTTCTTCTTCAAAGGCGCTAGCAGTTAGGGCAATAATGATCGTGTGTGTATTGGAGCAACTCTGCTCTGCCCCAGAGAAGTCACAAGGGGGAGCCAGAGCTGTTGGCGATCGCTTTGTGGACACATCATTTGCATCATTTCCCATAACACCAGTTGCTTCTGGTGTGGGAGATGCTACGCCTACCTGGCTTTTGAATCGGGGTACAACTTTGAGAACTTCCGACTCGCCAGAATCGGGGAACCCGGACGCAAGGTACTGGCTCCCCGACGACAGCAGCTGTTCCGAGTTTGGGAACCTCCGCAACGTATTGGCTGCCCTATACGCTATTTGTTTAGCTTTAATTATTCTTGTCGCTTCGTAACCGTCCATGACCGGCATTCGCATATCCATAAAAATTAAGTGTGGTTGCCAAGATTCCCAATTAGCAACTGCTTCACTACCATCTGTAGCTTCCCTGACTTCAAAGCCAACAGATGTGAGAATTTTAACTAGCAACAACCGGCTTTCTTTGGAGTCGTCAACTACTAAGATGCGGTATGCTTTCTCAGTCGGTGCTAAAGCTAGAATTTGGTATCTAATTTGGTTTGTTGGCATTTCTCTAGGGCAAGCTAGAGCAATCTGAATATTAAAGGCAAATTTACTACCGACACCCGGTATGCTGTTGACAGTAATATCTCCTCCCATCAGTTGCACGTATTTCCGGCTAATCGCCAAACCCAGCCCTGTCCCTTGTTGAGATTTTTTGCCGATTTCGGTTTGCTCAAAAGCTTCAAACAATAAGTCAATTTCTTGTGGGGCAATACCGCAGCCAGTGTCTTCTACCTCGAAGAAGAGATGAGGGGGATGAGGAAGATGAGGAAGATGAGGGGGATGAGGAAGATGAGGAAGATGGGGGGGATGAGGGGGATGAGGAAGATGAGGGGGATGAGGAGGATATTGCTCCCTCATCTCCCCCTGCTCCCGCATCTCCCCCCTCTCCCCCTGCTCCCGCATCTCCCTCATCTCCCCCTGCTCCCGCATCTCCCTCATCTCCCCCTGCTCCCCCTGCTCCCCAGTTTCCCAGCCCCCAGCCCCTAGTCTCACCCTTAGTGTCACCCTCCCAGTATTAGTAAATTTAATGGCATTTCCCAAGAGGTTGAGCAAGACTTGACACAGTTTATTTTCGTCCGTTTCTATGTATTTAGGAATGTTTTGTGCATATTCAAACACTAGTTCTAAATTTTTAGATGAAGCACTTGCGTGTTGCATCTGTTCTAACTTCTTCAATACATGAATTAAGTCAAAGCTGCTCTTATTTAATGTGATTCTGCCAGCTTCGATTTTGGACATTTCTAGAATATCGTTAATTAAGTTGAGTAGATGTTCGCCAGCACGATTAATAATTGCTAGGTTTTCTTGATGTTCGCCAGATAGGGAATAATCTCGGCTCATGACTTGGCTAAAACCGAGAATGGCATTGAGTGGGGTACGCAGTTCGTGGCTCATGTTAGCAAGAAATTCGCTTTTGGCTCGGTTGGCGGCGGTGCTTCGCGCTGCTTCACGAACGGCTGCTTGTTGTTCTTGTGCGGCAATTTTTTGCGATTGAATCAATTCTTGTTGGGCGATTTGCAGTTGCTCGATAGCTTGCTGGAACTCTTCAGTACGTTTTTTTACTTGAGCCTCTAGGGTGCGATTGTATTCTGCTAATAAGTTTTCTGCTTGTTTGCGTTGGGTAATATCAAAAAATGTAGCGATGTCTAACGACAAGCCCTTCGGGTTCGGGGGGTCGCAATCGACGGGAACCGCCAAGACTGCGACCCCCTCACCGCTACGCGTCAACGCAAAAGTAAGATTTCCTGATTCATCATAAATTGGCTTTCCCAAAACTTCAATGGGAATACTCTTGTCAAAATGACAAATTTCCATATCATCAATCCTGGTGCTTTCCCCAAGCAATGCTCTCAAAATCGGCAGGCGATCGCTGGGGTAAAGTTGATCTGTCCCAGCAAGGTAAGCTTGATATACCTCTGATAATTGTTCGGCGCTAACTTTTGCGTAGACGCGTAGCGGTGAGGGGGTCGCAGTCTTGGCGGTTCCCGTCGATTGCGACCCCCCGAACCCGAAGGACTTGTCGTTAGACATCGTTCCTTGACCAAGAATTTGCTGCCCTATCTTATTTGTGTAATAAGGTTCACCTTCAGCATCTATGATAAATACACCTATCGGCATGGCTTCTAAAAATTGAGTTAGCCGACTCTGACTGTGAGATAGTGCCTCATTTAAGACTTGCATCTGAGCATTCTTTGCTTCTAAAGTATTGAACGAGACTTGGAGTTGCTTTGCCATAGTTTCAAATGACTTGGCTAGTTCCCCCAGTTCATCGGAACGCTGAATTTCTGGTATTTGCTCCCATTCACCTTTAGCAATTTTCTTCGCTGATGTGTTTAATTGCAAAATCGGCTTAATTACCCAGCGACTAGTCAAAATTCCAATTCTTATAGCAACTAAAAAAGCAACTATGCACAGCAAAATGGTGATGCGGGTGTTAGCATTAATTTGCTCCATAAATTCGCCTTCGGGAATCACCGCCACAATTAGCCAATCTAAACCCAGTTCATCCCTCCAGTTTTTTACCTGCACAAAATAACGCATTCCATCGGCGGTAAAACTTAGCTGTTGCTTCTCTCCAACAAACTTAAGACTGCCAAAGCGTTTGATCAAAGACTGTGTTGTGAGTCTAATTAAAGAATTTTGACTATCTAATGCTGATAGACGTTTTCCTTTACCATTAATGACAGTATATGGTGGTTCGCTAGTAGAAGAAGCTACTATTAACCCAGAACGCTCTAAAATAAAAGTTTTACCCGACTCATTAATCTTTAAATTTGCTAAAAATTTGCCGATTTGTGATAATAGCAAATTAACACTAATCACCCCAACAAATTTGCGATTTTTATCGTAAACAGGATAGCTAGAAGATATGGATATAATTTCTGGTTTATCTTCCCATTGATAAATTTGACTCCAAACTCGTTTGCCTGACTTGACTGGATCAGCATACCAAGCTTCTAGACGAGGATCGTAATTTTTAACTTCCTGTAAATGGCGGCGATTTCCTTGGTTGTCTGTAGGGTAAACATAAAGTTTGCCAAAACCATGCTTTTCGCTAACTTCATTAATTAAAAGCTTGCCATTATCTAAACGTTCAACACCGATAAATTCACCTTTAGGATTGGCAAAGCTGTTGTAGCCAACATTGAAAACTTGCATTTGTTTCCAAAAGTAATTGCCGATAGTTTGAAAATCCGAAAGGTTGAGCAAACCTAGCTCAATTGCATCTAAGTTGATTTGATTGATTTGCTTCGGGGTTGTTAAATAGCTATCAAGATGCTGTTCAATGCGATCGCAGATTTCATTTTCTAATTGAGTAGCAAGCTCCGTTACCGCTTTTTGGCCGTTTTGATACGAAAGATAGCCCACAAGTCCCACCGCGCCACAAATTTGCAATATAAAGGGCACAATCAGAACATACCTCAGGGGCACATTGGCATAAACTTTGCCAACTAAGCGATTAATAGATTTGATGGGCTGAAGTTTGGATAACATGGTTGTTTAATTCTTCCCCAGCATATATTAGGGGTATTCTTGCCATATCAGCTACACTTAATATCAGGATAATTACGACGTATTATGCATTTACATATCTTTAAACTACTGGTATAAAAAATTACAAAATTTTACTTTCTACTTTTTTGACTGGCTAAATTCCTCCAAGGTCTAATTTTCAGACTTAGCGACGCCCATAACGAGTCTTGCCTACGGCAGCGCGAACGAGCGTCATAGCCCGTCGTAGACATCGCACCTGAATTTACTCAGTTTTATCAGATTTTCTCGGATGAAATGAAATTTAACCGATAAGCTACAGTATGCCATTCTAAAATTCAGGTCGTCATTAGCACCCAATCCTAAATTTAATTTTTAATTGCTGATGTCTTGATTTTCCGGTCTCAAAACCTTTGGACTTGTACAAAAATAAGTAAAACAATTTTAAAATTTTCATACAAATACAGAGTAAAAATAAAAAAAATTTACTTAATATTTTTTATTTTAAATAAATATTAATTTTATTGTGGAAGTATGTCAACCCCATCGCCGATTTGTAAAATTTTTCCAGCTGACGATGGGGGTAATTGGGTATTGACACTCAATCTGTAAAAGTGATTAAAAGGCGATGAAACAACCCAATTTGGCAGAGTTGCTTGTCGCTGGGTTGCAAAGATTTTTTGAAAGTTTGGGTA
>NZ_JAIVFR010000581.1 GCF_020829685.1 Nostoc sp. CHAB 5715
AATCGCCTCGATAATATCTCGCTCTGGCAATTGATTGGCTCCCGCCTCCACCATGATCACGCCATCTGGTGAACCCGCTACTACTAGATCCAAGTCTCCAGCTTCAATTTCTGCATAAGTGGGGTTAATAATGAAATCATCTCCCACTAAACCAACGCGAACTGCTGCCATTGGCCCATTAAAAGGAATTTGGGCAATCAGGGTAGCGATGGAAGCACCTGTAACTGCTAGCACATCGGGTGGCACTAACTCGTCCATCGACAGTGTTAAGGCAATAATTTGCAGGTCATCCCGCAACCATGAAGGGAACAGAGGACGCATGGGGCGGTCTATAAGACGGCTGGTAAGAATTGTTTTTTCTGGTGGACGACCTTCTCGGCGCATGATCCCTCCGGGAATCCTACCAGCGGCATATAGCCTTTCTTCATAATCTACTGTAAGGGGAAGAAAATCAATGCCTTCTCTGGCTTGCGATCGCGTAGCCGTCACTAAAACTGATGTGTCCCCTGATTCTATCAAAACCGACCCACCAGCCTGGGGAGCTAGTAGGCCTACTTTCAGTCGAATATCCCTTCCATCGAAGGATATTGACTTATCAACTTCTGCCATTCAGTTTTTTTTCCTTCTCTTTCGCTATTCTCTTTCTGTGGCAATCCTAACATTTATGCACTATGACTGACTTCTAGTACATACAAAGATAGATAAGTCTTTCAACCCAAACTGCGATACATTATCAACGCATCTACCACTTGTTCATCCCCTAGCTTTGCCGCACGCGGAATGCGCCCAATGATCTCAAATCCTAACGACTGCCAAAGCGTAATTGAAGGTATATTAGTTTCAAAGACCAAATTGAACATTACTGCTTCATAGCCCAGGTTTGCTGCTATTAAGAGCATCGCCTCTCCCATGAACCGCCCGATCCCCTGACCGCGTAACTCAGGTTGTACAATAAAACCAGCGTTGCAAATATGGCAACACCGACCGGGGAAGTTTGGTTTTAAATAAAACGCCCCTAATATTTCTTTTGGTTTGTGTGTAGCATCCTGAACAGATGTCCTGACAACAAAGGCATCCTTACTCAACCAGTAAGCTGAAAATTCTGCCTGAGATAGAGGTTCCTTTTGGGGATAAGTTTTACCTTCAATCAATAAAACATTGAGTAATGCTCTTACAACCTCCTGTTCTTGAGGATGCATATAATCTAGTTCAACTATTATGCCGCTTTTTAAAACTTGAATTAGGGGAAAAATCATTATTAATTGTGATATTAAATAAATTAATTATATGTAATTTTGAGCTAAATAATCTTCTTGAGAAGATGTAAAAATTAGAATAATTGCGATTTTCATTCTGGAAATTTGGGAAATCTGAGTAGTTAGCAAATGGCGATTTTACACTGTAATTGGTTACTAACAAATAAAAATTGTTTATTTATTTGGGGAGAAACTTGGCGATCGCCACGAGTAAATTTCGAGCCTAATGGATCTGGAGATATACCACTACATCCATTGGCAATGACATCAGTTGAGTTGAATGAGTGGTTGCGATCGCGAAGCGTCGCCTTTGGCGATTCGCAGAACATGGCAATTAGCAACTTTATCCAGCAACCTCAAGTTGCGTTCGCCCCTGGCGTTGGCAAAGCCATCGCTACTACTGGGCGAGCCTCCAAAGGAGGAGCTACGCTAACGCGTAAAGCCGCCAGTGTCAGTGAAATCAGTTTACCAACGCATTCGCAAATCATTGCCTTACCAACTTATATCCCAGAAGGCAGTAGCGAAGGAACAACAGCGATTTTCCCTGTACATTCTGCCAGCTTGGGACTAGATACAGAATCGCCGCAATATTTGCAACCGTGGCGAGTTGAAGGTTTTTGTCTCAACCCCAGCGAAGCAGTAAAATTTCTCGCTGCTATTCCCCTAAATGCCGCTAAAGGAGAAGATGCCTTTTTAGGAGGAGATTTACGTTTTTGGTCGCAGGTTGCCCGGTGGAGTTTAGATTTAATCTCGCGGTGTAAGTTTTTACCAACAATTGAGCGACAATCAGATGGTGCATTCACTGCTAAGTGGCAAGTACTTCTAGACAGTGCAGTAGATGGAACCCGCTTAGAAAGATTTTCTGCGAATATGCCGTTGGTTTGTCGGACTTATCAGGAGGGAGTGGGGAGTGGGGAGTGGGGAGTGGGGGGAGATGAGGGAGCAGGGGGAGATGAGGGAGATGGGGGAGATGGGGGAGATGGGGGAGATGGGGAAGCAGGGAAAGATTCTTCATTGTCCTCCTCATCCCCCTCATCCCCCCCATCCCCCCCATCCCCCTCATCCTCCTCATCCCCCTCATCCTCCTCATCCCCCTCATCCCCTCACCTAGCAGTAAACTTCCCTACCGAAGCTCAAGAATTGTTGTTGGGATTTCTTAACAGTACGATAGATGCCCAAGTGCGAGGGATGGTGGGTTCTCAGCCT
Organism: Nostoc sp. CHAB 5715; assembly: GCF_020829685.1. Taxonomy (GTDB): domain Bacteria; phylum Cyanobacteriota; class Cyanobacteriia; order Cyanobacteriales; family Nostocaceae; genus Nostoc. Next base: position 2,463 of record NZ_JAIVFR010000581.1, read on the forward strand.
CCAATGGAAGCTAAGGCGATGTCTACGACGGGCTACGCCTACGCATCTTTACCCTCTGGAGTGCGACAGTGGTTGCAAGCGTTAACAAGTGCATCTGGTACAGTCAATGCAGATGCAGTTGAAGTGGAACGACTGGAAGCGACCCTGAAGGCTTGGACTATGCCGCTACAATATCAATTAACTCTTAAAACTCTATTTCGTACTTGTTTTCAACTGCGTTCTCCAGAATCTGGCGAAACAGATTGGACATTGGCGTATTTCCTGCAAGCGGCTGACGATCCTGAGTTCTTGGTAGATGCGGCAACTATTTGGAACAATCCAGTTGAACGATTGGTTTATGAAAATCGGACAATTGAGCAACCACAGGAAACATTTTTGCGAGGTTTGGGGGTAGCTTCCCGATTATATCCAGCGATGTCTGGCGACAAGGCGCAAAGCGCCTACGCACCCAGTTTTGAAACCGAATATCCCCAATTTTCTCGTATCACTCCCATTCAAGCTTATGAGTTTATCAAAGCTGTAGCTTGGAGGTTAGAAGACAGTGGTTTGGGAGTAATTTTGCCTCCCAGTTTAGCGAACCGTGAAGGATGGGCGAACCGTTTAGGTTTGAAAATTACTGCCGAAACCCCAAAGAAAAAGCAGGGACGTTTAGGGTTGCAAAGTCTACTGAATTTCCAATGGCAATTGGCAATTGGTGGACAAACTATTTCTAAAGCTGAGTTTGATAAACTTGTGGCTTTAAATAGTCCGCTAGTAGAAATTAACGGCGAGTGGGTGGAATTGCGCCCCCAAGACATCAAAACAGCCCAAACATTTTTTACCACTCGCAAAGACCAAATGGCGCTTTCCTTGGAAGATGCCTTGCGTTTCAGTACAGGGGATACCCAGGTAATTGAAAAGTTGCCAGTGGTCAGCTTTGAGGCATCTGGGGCATTGCAAGAGTTGATTGGGGCGTTAACAAATAATCAAGCGCTTGAACCTTTGCCCACACCAACAGGCTTTAAAGGGCAGTTGCGACCTTATCAAGAACGTGGTGCTGCTTGGTTATCATTCTTGGAACGTTGGGGCTTAGGTGCGTGTCTCGCCGACGATATGGGATTGGGTAAATGCGTAGCAAATGATACTTTAGTAAATGTAAATGGACTGTTACGCACAGCCGAGACAATCTGGACAACTCACGCCGGAGAAACAGAATTTGACGGCGAAGGATTTTGGGCTAACCCCACAGAGCAATTACTAGTTAATTCCATAAATGAAAAAACTGGCAAAATCGTCCAAGCTAATGTTAGACGGTTGTATCGGCAGCAAGTGCGCGAGAAATTACGAAAAGTCACGCTAGAAGACGGTAGCAATATCACCATCACTCATCGTCACAAGCTGCTGACAAGTAAAGGTTGGACAAATAATTTACAGGTGGGCGATTACATTTGTGTACCAGGTAAAACGCTTTGGAATCGGCAACCACAAGACCCTGATTTAGTCAAGTTTCTTGCTTGGCAGATTGCCGAAGGGCATGAACTACCCGATGTGGGAAGAGTCATAATATCCCAAAAAGACACCAAAGTATTAGAGGATCTACTCCAGATTTGCCAACGCATTCAAAACCGCTATAACCTCAAAATTAACAGCCCTAATATCTCTACCTTCCCTAACAGAGTTCCTTCTCTTCGAGTTAACAGCCAAGCCTATCGGCGATTCTTAGAAGCTAAGGGTTATGTTTGGGGTAAACTATCGGCAGAAAAATCTATTCCGCCCTTCATTATGCAGGCAGACTTGGATAGTGTGCGGATATTTTTACAAAACTATTTTGATGCTGAATCTGCTGTTGTTTTCAGTATGGGAAGTATTGAGATTGCTACAGCTTCAGTTTTACTGATTCAGCAACTTTCTGCACTGTTGCGTCGTTTCGGTATTTGGTTGCGAATATCGCCAAAACTGAAGTGTGCCACTAATGGAACTCGTACTTTACGCACCTACTATATTGGTGTCATTGGTGGAAATTCTGCCCGCAGATTTCTCCAAGAAATTGGTTTTAATAACTCAGAAAAACAGAGTAAATTAGAGCAACTTTGTCAACAGATCAGCAACACAAATATTGAAGGAATTCCTGCTTCTGATATGGTTGCCCAAACAGTCAAGGTAACGGGGCTACCATTGCAACATTTTGGGATGCACAACACTGTTTACATTAATGGTTCACAGCAATTTTCTAGAGATAGTTTACAGCGAGTAATAGCTGGGATGAACCGCATTATTAGTGGAGAAGCCCAAAAACAGTATCAGCTACTAAAACCAACTCAAACTTTGTCAGCATATAGCAACCTAGATATAGAACAGTTGAGCTTAACAAGACAGTCTTTGCAATGTCTTCTCGACCAAGAAGTATTTTATTGCCGGATAGAATCAATAGAGGAGATAGATTATGATGGATGGGTTTATGACTTTGAAGTTAGCGAACATCATAATTTTGTCGCTAACAA
>NZ_JAIVFR010000582.1 GCF_020829685.1 Nostoc sp. CHAB 5715
TTCGCTTAACCTCGGGCGAGGTTTTAACCAATATTCATTACCCACTCGTACAGAATTCATACCTGTTTTCTGACCGGAGGCGGAGCTTTCCTTGCTCCGCTCCTGAGTTCTGAATTCTTCTTATAAAATCGAATTATGACATAATACTGCATTGAACAACAAGATTTGCGATTCTTGAAAAAGGCGCGAATCTAAGCCTGGTTACAATAACACCAAAAATAGTGCCAAAGAAGCTTAACTCCTTTGGCACGCTTTGTTTATAAGCTATTTATATAGTTTAATTAAGCATATATTTTATCGCTCTATCCTCGGTTTTTAATTAAGATTACTTGCACAATTTGTATTGCTATCTCGCTAGAAACACCTAAAGCTTGATATAAATCATTTAAGAAGTTTTTTTCTTCTTCAGCTATGATACCTTCAGATAGAACTAGATCGGTAGCTACTGCAAAGGCTGCTTCCCGCAAGTCTTGAGATAGAGAATCTTTGGCTGCATTAAATAAACTATTAAAGCCATCCCCTTGGAGAATGCTTAAAATTTTCTCAAACAGTTTGTTCATCATCTCATGGGGATAACTTTTAAAAAGTTTCATCTGAGACAGTACAAAAGTGATAGAATTTGCCTGCTCGACAGAAAGATAACCGTCTGAGGCTGTTGCCATCAAAACAATGACAGCAAAAGCCTCTGCTGGATTGAGTACTGTTTGGGTTTGGCTTTCTGTACCCAACACAGCGTCGAATAGACCCATTGTAGTAACTCCTTGGTTAGAGCCTCAATAGCGCTACAGTTACCTGCATGTTTGGTAGATTTACAGGCAAGACTACAACGCTATGAGACCTTCATGCTTTAGTATTCCCAAGATTTGTTCATGGCGAACACTTGCACCCAATGGTTTTTGGCAATAACTACACTGCCATTTGTAAACTTAGCGTTCTCCTGCCTTTTCTATTGTTTCAATTACCGCCAAACCTATACCAGAAGCTGCTAGTAACAGTACTACTGATATTAAATAGGCGTTGGTCAGCATCCGTAGGGCTTCATCGAAAAAAATATAGGTGGTCATTGCTTCACCTTTTGAAATTTGTGCTGCTAGTACTTTTTATTTCTCCACACACCGATAGGTGAATTTCGCCGAGAAACTGCTAGCAATTGCATCTTAACAAAACTTTAGCTGTTTCAGAACAACATCCAAACTTTTTATTCCTGAAGATTTGATGAATTTTAGAAAGCCTTGGTAAAAGAAATTACTTAAGTTAAGTTTAGAGCAAAAGTTGTGTCACCCTAATTTTACGTAAAGATAGTTGTTAAATTAGTCAACTAACTCACAAATAATCGTGATAATAAGTATCCACAAATAGTCATTAGTCATTAGTCATTAGTCATTAGTCATTAGTCATTAGTCCAAGAGATACCACACCCACTCTTTAACCTGGTTTGAATTAGTCCGATGAAAGACAAAGTTCTTTTGCCTATTCTTCTCTACGAGAGGCTGCACCAACGGCATCGCAATGGACGGAGTATGCACCAATGACCAATACTTCGGCTATAGCAATCCTAAATCATTCGTGAAAAGTTAGATCCCCGACTTCTTAAAGAAGTCGGGGATCTGGACACTGCGAATTTTCACAAATCAGATAGGATTGCTATATACTCAGTACAAGTGACTAATGACTAATGACTATTTAATCAATATCAATAGGATTATTATGATCTTAGTGCATATACGAAAGTCACTCAATTACAATTCCAAAGTTTTACCTAAAAAAAAATTACCTAAAGTAAACAATGTTCAAGTGTCGCTACGACTGATTGAGAAAGAGAGTCAAAGTCGTAACCACCTTCTAAGCCAAACAGAATTTTACGAGTTATCCCTAGACAATAATCAGTAAATAAAGCGTAGTCTTCTGGCTGCAAATTGATACTTGCCAAAGGATCTGCGGCATTGCCATCATAACCAGCACTCACAATCAGCAAATCCGTCTGAAAGTTAGCTAAAAAGGGTATGACCTGTCTTTCAAATAGTGGCTGATATACTGCAATATCACTACCAGGGGGTACAGGTAAATTTAATACATTATTATGAAAGCCGCGTTCTGTCGATCTTCCAGTACCGGGATAGCAGGGATACTGATGTAGGGAACAGTAGGCGATGCGTGCTTGACTTTCGACGATCGCCTGAGTCCCATTACCGTGATGTACATCCCAATCGAGGATGGCGACGCGGTTAATTCCGGGTTGTTCAAGGGCAAATAAAGCTGCGATCGCAGCATTAGAAAATAGGCAAAAGCCCATCCCCGCATCACTTTCTGCATGATGTCCTGGGGGACGTGCTAGTACAAAAGCTGGATTAGCCGACTTTAACACAGCCTCAACACCATCCAACCATGCACTGACTGCCAACAATGCTACATCATAACTACGTGGGGAAACTGGCGTATCTCCATCCAAAGGGCCGCCGCCACTAGAAGCGATTTGCCAAAGTTTTTTGATGTAGGCTGGGCTATGTGCTTTAACTAACACAGACATCAGCGATCGCTGTTCTGATGCTGGTGTAGGCGATCGCCAGTCAATTTTATCTGCGAATGTAGCTGCTTTTAGGGCGGTGGCGATCGCACTTAAACGTTCTGGTCTTTCAGGATGGTATTTTCCAGTCTTGTGATCTAAAAATTCGTCGGAATAGATGACTGGCAGCATAGGACGAAAAAGGTTGACGGCAAGACAATGAATGCTATTGTATCGTTACTGGTACAAATAGTTTTTCTATAAAGAAGGAAAAAAGACTCTTGTCTTGCATTTCTCACAGAATGGCGACTCTTAAGCCCATTCCTTCAATGTATGGGAGGATAGTCGCCCCCGCCGCCGTCCTAAAGTCACTAGTCATTTGTCAAAAAAGATACAAATGACAAATGACAAATGACAAATGACAAATGACAAATGACGCGAAATCCCACTCCTTTTAGGGGTGGGATGAGCTTAAAAGTCCCGCGATGTCTGCGACGGGCTACGCCTACGCAATCCTCATAATCCTTACCTAGAATATGTTTCGGGCATTTTTAAGGGGTTATTTTTTGATGCAGTCTGAAAACCTAGAATCGAGATTTTATAAGGCTTTGAGAATTGTGGTGATAAATCTGGGTTGTCAGCCCAAAAGCATCGCCTGAAACCCTTATTCTTTGGTTAACATCACAAAAGTGAATATATCTTAAGAAGTATTTAAATAAATAGGTACAGCAAATATACTGTTATGAGATAATTCTAACTTTGATAAGTTGTATTTAATAAAGTAAAAATCTCAGCAGATAGGGCTTGTTCCAACTTTGTACTTTGGTCATTAATAGGCAAATTTGATTGCTCTCTCATAATTGATAGATAAATTAGTAAATCAAGAAAACAAGTTCTGCAATATTTATTTATAACGTGTCCACTTTTGCAACTAACCCAGTGCTTTCCTGCTCAATAAGGCCTGAAGACTTGAGGAAGGGATGGGATTTGCTTATCGTAGTTTTTTCCTTCACAGCTACGCTTCATAGTTTTGTGAGTTGAGCAACATGAACGTGGATGGATTTAGCCAGCAGATAGAGAAAATGTACTCACAGATACAGGGGCTGTTGCAATGCTATGCAACCAAGTCAAACTCACAAGAAGAGATAATAACAGAGGCTTTCGAGAAACTCCACACTGCAATGGAAGAACTCTTGACAGCCTCCGAAGAATTAGAAGTAACACGAGCGGCACTAGAGAAAGAACGCCAGCGTTACCAAGATTTGTTTGAGTTCGCTTCAGATGGTTACTTGGTAACTAATGCCGCAGGGACAATCCAAGAGGCTAACCATGCAGCAGCAACCTTGCTCGGTGTCCATCAAAAATATTTAGTAGGTAAACCATTAATTCTCTTTATTGCTCAACAAGATCGCCAGTCCTTCAGCCTTCAGATGAACAATTTTCAAGAGCTAGTGAACTGGGAAATTAACCTACAACCACGGAAAGGAGCGCCTTTCCCTGCTATGATTAAAGCGTCTGCGGTGTACGACTTACAGGGTAAGCAAGTTGGCTCGCGTTGGCTTTTGTGCAACATTAGTCAACACAAACAAGCTGAAGAAATGTTGCACCAAGCTGACGATAAGTTAGAAATACGAATAGCAGAACGGACAGCAGAACTGGTAAAAGCAAATCAGAAATTGCTAACTGAAATTACAGAGCGTAAACGAGTCGAATCACAACTGCTGTACCTTGCGTTTCACGATGCACTGACGGGTTTGCCGAACCGCGCTGCATTTATAAAGCGCCTAAGACGTGCAATCGATTATTCAAAACGGCATTCAGATTATCTATTTGCTGTACTATTTATCGATCTAGATCGATTTAAGTTGATCAATGACAGTCTGGGACACATAAAAGGAGACCAATTTCTGCTTGCTATAGCAGGTAAGCTAGAAGTATGTGTACGCTCCATAGATACAGCTGCACGGCTTGGGGGAGACGAATTTACGATCCTGCTTGAGGGAATCCAGGATGTGTCAGACGCCATCAAAGCGGTTGAGCGGATTCAACAGGAACTAGCGTTACCCTTTGAGCTTGACGGACAAGAAATGTTCACAACGGCAAGTATTGGCATCGCGTTGAGTTCGACAGTAAACTATCAACACCCAGAAGAACTGTTGAGGGATGCTGATACAGCAATGTACCGAGCCAAAGTGCTGGGCAGAGCGCGTTATGAGCTATTTAACTCAGATATGTATGCTAATGTTCTGGCGAAATTGCAGTTAGAGTCCGAGTTACGCCGAGCAATTGAACGCCTTGAATTTCGAGTTTATTACCAACCGATTGTTTCGCTCACCAAAGGCTCTATTTTAGGTTTTGAGGCTCTGTTGCGCTGGCAGCATCCAGAACGTGGTTTGCTTAATCCAGCAGATTTTATTTCCCTGG
>NZ_JAIVFR010000583.1 GCF_020829685.1 Nostoc sp. CHAB 5715
CAAGGACGCAAAGAGAAGAAAGAAAAAAGAGATATATAATTTTCACAAATGACTTAGGACTGCTATATCAAGCAGCGCGTATGTTAGTCGGGGTCTAAATCCCCGTCACAAAACGTAATTGCGAACTGGTTTAACTCTTGGGCATTATTAATTTTGAATTATTGGGGCTTGCGATCGGCTTCAGCAAAAAAATGTAACTTTGCCGCACCTATTTATATTTAAATAATTTATCTAAAAAAATGAATTAAATAAACAATGTATATATTAAATATTTTTACTTGATATTAAAAAATATATATGTTAAATATAAATGTTTGGGATTGAGTCAAGAAACCCTTAATCTAAGCAGTGAACTGTTTGTAATAAATCCCAAAAACGCTGGTGAACTAAAGCTCCTCAGTACACTAGCCAGAGAAGAGTAGTCAATAGTTAACAATTAGCCCATCAACTTAAGTCATAGCTTCAGGATGTCTATAATCTGTTATACAGGCATCCAAAAGCTTTGCCTGTGCTAAAATCAGCATACCGGCACGACCGCAGATGATGGGATAAAGCCATGTTTGAGCGCTTCACAGAAAAAGCCATTAAGGTAATCATGCTGGCCCAAGAAGAGGCCCGCCGTTTAGGTCACAACTTTGTCGGAACCGAGCAGATCCTCCTGGGTCTGATTGGCGAAGGCACTGGAGTGGCTGCCAAGGTGCTGAAATCAATGGGCGTCAATCTCAAAGATGCCCGAATTGAAGTTGAAAAAATTATCGGACGGGGATCAGGCTTTGTTGCCGTGGAAATTCCGTTTACGCCACGGGCGAAGCGAGTTTTAGAACTCTCCTTGGAAGAAGCACGCCAACTGGGGCATAACTACATTGGCACCGAGCATCTGCTGTTGGGCCTAATCCGCGAAGGGGAAGGTGTAGCAGCCAGGGTGCTAGAAAACCTCGGTGTGGATCTATCTAAGGTAAGAACCCAAGTCATCCGCATGTTGGGAGAAACTGCCGAAGTTTCACCAGGCGGTTCATCCGGGCGCACGAAAACCCCGACTCTGGATGAATTTGGCTCCAACCTCACCCAGATGGCAATGGATAATAAGCTCGATCCGGTGGTGGGACGCGCCAAGGAAATTGAGCGGGTGATTCAGATATTGGGTCGCCGAACTAAAAATAACCCAGTGCTGATTGGGGAACCAGGGGTCGGTAAAACAGCGATCGCTGAAGGTTTAGCTTCACGCATAGCCACTAAAGATATCCCTGACATCCTGGAAGATAAACGCGTCGTCACGCTGGACATTGGTTTGCTCGTAGCAGGAACCAAGTACCGGGGTGAATTTGAAGAACGCTTGAAAAAAATCATGGATGAAATCCGCTCTGCGGGTAATGTCATTCTCGTGATTGATGAGGTACACACCTTAATTGGTGCGGGTGCAGCAGAAGGTGCTATTGATGCAGCTAATATCCTCAAGCCAGCTTTGGCCAGAGGTGAGTTGCAGTGCATCGGTGCTACAACCCTAGATGAATACCGGAAACACATCGAGCGAGATGCAGCCCTAGAGCGGCGTTTCCAACCAGTGATGGTTGGCGAACCTACAGTTGATGAAACAATTGAAATTTTATATGGTTTGCGCGAACGCTACGAGCAACACCACAAACTGAAAATCTCCGACGAAGCATTGGTAGCGGCGGCGAAGTTATCAGACCGTTACATTAGCGATCGCTATCTCCCAGATAAAGCCATCGACTTAGTTGATGAAGCTGGTTCTAGAGTGCGCTTGATTAACTCCCAACTGCCACCCGCAGCCAAAGAGTTAGACAAAGAACTGCGTCAGATATTAAAAGAAAAAGATGACGCGGTGCGCTCTCAAGACTTTGACAAAGCTGGGGAATTGCGCGATCGCGAAATGGAAATCAAAGCCGAAATCCGGGCGATCGCTCAAAGCAAGACCAATGCAACTGGCACAGAACATGAAGAACCTGTAGTTACAGAAGAAGACATTGCCCATATTGTCGCTTCCTGGACTGGGGTACCGGTGAACAAACTCACCGAATCTGAATCTGAAAAGCTGCTGCACATGGAAGACACCTTGCATCAGCGTTTAATTGGTCAAGATGAAGCTGTGAAGGCAGTTTCACGGGCAATTCGCCGCGCTCGTGTCGGTTTGAAAAATCCCAATCGACCCATAGCTAGCTTTGTCTTCTCTGGGCCTACTGGTGTAGGTAAAACCGAGTTGGCGAAGTCCTTGGCTGCTTACTTCTTCGGTTCCGAAGAAGCAATGATCCGCTTAGATATGTCCGAATACATGGAGCGTCACACCGTCAGCAAGCTGATTGGTTCACCTCCAGGTTATGTTGGTTATAACGAAGGTGGTCAGCTGACCGAAGCCGTGCGGCGGCGTCCTTACACCGTGGTGTTATTCGACGAAATCGAAAAAGCCCACCCCGATGTATTCAATATGCTGCTGCAAATTTTGGAAGACGGTCGGTTAACTGATGCCAAAGGTCGCACGGTGGACTTCAAGAACACTTTGCTGATTTTAACTTCCAATATTGGTTCTAAGGTAATTGAAAAAGGCGGTAGCGGTATCGGCTTTGAATTCTCCGAAGATGCCAGCGAGTCAACTTACAACCGGATTCGCTCTTTGGTAAACGAAGAACTCAAGCAGTACTTCCGTCCAGAGTTCCTCAACCGACTCGATGAAATTATCGTCTTCCGTCAGTTGAGCAAGCCAGAAGTGACCCAAATCGCCGAAATTATGCTCAAGGAAGTATTTGGTCGTCTCACTGAAAAGGGTATCACCTTAGAAGTTAGCGATCGCTTCAAGGATCGATTGATCACTGAAGGTTACAGTCCCAGCTACGGCGCAAGGCCATTACGTCGGGCAATTATGCGCCTGTTAGAAGATAGCCTAGCAGAAGAAATTCTGTCTGGTCGCATTAAAGATGGCGATACAGCCCTTGTTGATGTGGATGAAAATGGCGTTGTGCAAGTTAGTTCTCAACAGCGTCGGGAATTGTTACCCCAAGGTGTTGAGTAAGATTTAGGGTTTGAGATTTAAGTCTCAAATAGAAAATTAGAAAACGGTAGAGTATTTATTGCTCTACCGTTTTTTGTGTTATTTGATAATTTGCTTATCAAAGTTTACGCCAAGCCGAGGTAGCAGTTTTAGTTCCTGGTACTATTTCAATAAGCCCCTGCTCTCTAAGTCTATTAAAAGCCGCTTTGATAGTACTTTCAGAGTCTACACTGGCGATTCTTCGTGCAATTTTGTTAGTTATATTTTCATGATCATTTAAGTATTCCATAATTGCTGATTCAATTGAAGCAAGGGGTTCATGTCGAATATAGACAATTACTGAGTTTTCTTGATCAGCAAAACCACGCCAAGTACGTTGATTTTTACCATCAATTTCAGTTTCATCAATTCCAATATAAACTTCACCACCACTAGCATTTGCAAATGCAGATATAGAGCGAGTTAGTTTGGCTGGTTTTATATTTATTGATTTCAAGTCTAAAAAGTGGCTTTCCTCAGATGATAGAATTTGACTAACCTGATCATAATTAATCTTTTCAACTTCAATTGACATAAGAATTTTTCAGTTACGACTTTAGTCTTAAGTAAGAATTCTAGTACTCGACTATGAGTGTAGTTACTCAGCTGTCGCGTCAGCCTAATGCCACAATCAATATTTATATCAGTTTTATCACATACTCCTATGCATGTCTTTATCTTCAATCAATTGACTGATTCTGAATCAGACCTGAAGTGCCTTTAAAATGGAAGAATATAAAAAATCATTGGGAGGAATCAATCGTAATGAGTGGGATAGTTGCTAAGTGGACGATTGACGAATATCACCGCATGATTGACGCTGGCATTTTGAGCGATCGCCTTTTATAGGTAATTTCAGATATCATTTACCCATATAATCAGTGGGTAAATCAAGTAAAGTGGATATGAAGCCCACAAACGAACAAACTCAGGGACTCTACAGGCTTTGTTATCGACTTACTAATGTCATTTACCCTGGATGGCCATACACAAACATCGAACTTGTTAGGGTAGATGAACGTACTGGAAACTTATACGTACTTGCTGGCGAAAATTTGGACTTTGAGATTAAACCAACCGGAGGGTATGAACCATGACAGTAGCTAAGTATGGAGCAATGAATCTCAATGAACTACGTCGCTATGTTCTCACTCACCGGGAAGATGTTGCAGCTTTTCATGTGTATATTGATCGCTCAAAATCTGAAGGGCAAATGATCAGCATAGACTTGAATGATGAAAATTGGGAAGACAAAGTTAAAGAAGCAATTAAATATAGTTCCAATGCTATTCGTTGGTACTGTAGTAATACACCAAAATATACTAAAGAAGCTCAGATAATTTCTGAATGGTGGAATCATTTAGATAATAAATTTGTTACCAAGCATCATCTTACTGGAATAGAAATTGATCAAGCAACTGGAATCTGGGAACCAATTCAAATTAACCCGCCAGTGCAAATACGCATCAGTGAACCAAGTCTAGAAATTGGTCAATTTACTACGTTGCTCAAATATAGAGGTCAAGATAACTCTATAAAACAAATAGAAGCCGTTGCTATTGACCTGGATATTGCAAAGCAAAACCTATTTGTTTGGCCGACTCAAGCAGCAGAAGTTTTTATTTTCTCAACAGAGGCTACTTAACACTTTGCTGTACTCAGTTCTAATTTCACTGAGATATTTTTTACTCTCAACATTTCTGTATTTTGTGCGGTGATTCTCCTTTTGTTCAAGATTAGAGCCGTGAACAAGTCGATATATCCAGAAAGCAACTACAATTCATCAATTGTTACTAAACCGCCCTCGATAAACTGTATGATAAGTTCATGCTCATCAAGTAAAGCAGTTCCTAATA
>NZ_JAIVFR010000584.1 GCF_020829685.1 Nostoc sp. CHAB 5715
ACTGGTAGATTCCCTAATTGTTGGAAATAAAAGTGAATTCAACCCCAAAAGATTAGACTAATAAAAATTTTCTGGACTAGACTTTTCAAAATTACCAGTAATATGAGTTACATCTGCGGAATGCAGGGTAAAAGCTATGTCCCGCAAGGAACTGAAGTTCCTTGCGGGACATGGCTTTTACGTTAAGTTGACACGTATGAGCAATGCGCTTTACCCCTACGATAGATGTGGTTCAAATATAGGACTTACGCAAAAAGTGCTGAAAAGCTTAATTTATCGAACCGCCAAGAACGCCAAGAACGCCAAGAATCGTAGAGTTTGCGTAAGTCCTAAAATACATGAAAACTGCTGTAATTATCCTGCGATCGTCAATAGACCATGCTGTGCCCTTACGAAAAATGTGGTTTTTAAACTTCTCCATATATGGTATTTCTTGTCAATGCGTAAGTCTAATTTGTATTTATGATATACCCAAGATAGATGTAATAGTATCTAATATGTGCTATCTACTCATTACTACCAACCGTAAGATTGAAAATTAGTATTTTTCTACATAAAATGAAAAATCTAAAATTAAAAATTGGTAATACTGATGGTTAGGAGTGCTACAGTTTCAAGAAATTCACCGGAACTTTTCAGCGGGTATTCATGCTGAAGAAACTACAGAAAAAGCAAATTTCGATAATTGCGGGTGCAGCACTGTTTGCCTTTTTAGCTGGGGCAATGGTATCGGCACCTGAGATTGGCAAGTCTCTGGGGAAATGGCTCAAACTGAGTCAAAATCAAGCAGAGCAAACATCAGAGGGTAGCATTGCTCAATCAGCCGTCTTTCCACTGATATCACAATCGCTGCCAGAACGGGCGGCAAAACTAGCAGAGATCGCCGGGCAGTCGCGATCGCCAGACCGAAATCGCGCTCGTTATCTTTTGGCGAGTGATTACATTGAAAGAACCCAAGCCAAAAAAGCGCTGGTTTTACTGGATGGGCTAGATAAAGACTATCCGATCCTCGCGCCCTATATTTTACTGAAACAGGCGCAGGCGCAGGATATGCTAGGCGAAGACGGCAAAGCCTCGGATCTCAGACGAAGTGTCCTGAAACTGTATCCCAAAGAAGCGGCCACAGTGAAAGCACTATATCTGATTGCCCAACCGAAGCAACAGGAAACAGCGATCGCTCAATTTCCTTCTAACCCTCTAACTTGGGAAATTATTCGTAAACGCTTGCAAGAAAATCCCAATCAGCCACAATTACAATTGATTTTGGCTAAATATGCTTATGACCAACCTGGGATAGTGGGCGTTTTGGATCAGCTAGTAAAACAGCCTACCCTGAAACCCGAAGACTGGGAACTTATTGGTATAAGCTATTGGGAAAATAATCAGTTTCTCAAAGCCGCGAATGCTTATGTCAAAGCACCTAAAACATCGCGTAACCTCTACCGTACCGCACGAGGGTTACAGGTAGGGGGCAAAGATAAAGAAAAAGCGATCGCTACCTATACACAATTAGTGCAGCAGTTTCCCAATACCGAAGAAACTGGGACTGCACTACTACGATTAGCAGAAACCGCAAAAACACCTAAAGACGCCTTACTTTATCTTGAGCAGGTAATTAGTAAATTTCCCAAACAAGCTAGTACTGCACTGGTACAAAAAGCTAAAACTCTCCAAGCCACTAATAATCAAAAGTCAGCTAGTGAGGCGTGGCAATTACTCATAGCCAAATACGGCAATTCTGATGAAGCCGCAGAGTATCGCTGGAAAATCGCCCAAGGTAAAGCCAATGCCAAAGATTACGTCGGTGCTTGGCAATGGGCAGAACCAATTGTCAACAACAACCCCAACAGTATTTTGGCTCCGAGAGCAGGCTTTTGGGTAGGAAAATGGGCAGCTTCACTAGGCAAACAGCAGGAATCTCAAACTGCTTATGAGTATGTGATTAGCCAGTTTCCATACTCATACTATGCATGGCGATCTGCAACGATGCTGGGGCTGAATGTTGGCAACTTTGACAACGTGCGCGTTATGAACCCGGAAGTAATCACACCACAGCGTCCAGTACCGCCTGCTGGTTCTGAGACTTTCAAAGAATTGTATCTGCTAGGTCAAAACCGCGATGCCTGGTTACAATGGCAGACAGAATTTCCGAATAAAATTCAGCCAACTGTAGCAGAGCAATTTACTGAAGGATTGATGCGACTGGCAAAGGGAGATAATCTCATAGGAATTGATAAAATTTCTAAATTGGAAGACCGGGAAATACCAGCAGAAGTTGCCCAATATGAGACTCTGAGCAAACAGATCACCTACTGGCAAGCGCGTTATCCATTTCCCTATCTGCGAGAAATTGAAAAATGGTCTATTGAGCGTAAACTTAATCCTGTCCTAGTAACTGCTTTGATGCGTCAAGAGTCACGGTTTGAACCAAAAATTAAATCCGTCGCTAATGCTACTGGTTTAATGCAGGTGTTGCCGAGTACAGCTAAATGGATCGCCCCACAAATTAAGATGGATTTCAAAACAATAAATCTAGAAAATCCCAACGATAACATCATGCTGGGTACATGGTATTTGGGTCATACCCACGATCAATATAACAATAACTCGCTGTTAGCGATCGCCAGTTACAATGCTGGCCCCGGTAATGTCTCCAAATGGCTGCAAACTCAAACTACACAAGACCCAGATGAGTTTGTTGAACAAATTCCTTTTGATGAAACTAAAAGTTATGTGCGGCAAGTATTTGGCAACTACTGGAATTATTTGAGACTTTACAACCCTGAGATTTCTAGCATCGTAGCAAAGTACTCGACTACACACCCAAAATTGCCGACGCAGTGATTTCGCCTAATCGGATGAGCAAGTAGGATACGTGAGTTTGATTACGTTTGGGTAAGCAGGGGGAGCAGGGGGAGCAGAAATTGAATTCTGGTGTTAGATGGAGGAATTGAGTAAGGGATTTCCAAGAAATAAACTATACAATCTTGTGGGGTGGGCATCTTGCCCGCCCGTAATCAAGGGCGGGCGAGACGCCCACCCCACAATAAATAATTGGATATTTTTTTATTTGGAAGTCCCTAATTTAATTCTTGGATGTCCCTTGAACCAAAGATAAGGCTTATACCAATTCGCAATGACGCTCGTTCGCCCTTGGCGTGCCGTAGGCAAGACTCGCTAACGCTGCGAAGAGAGCAATTCGCAATTAAGAAACGGGAGCATCTCAAATGTGTAAGTTATATCAAACTCAGGTTATAAATTGTCATTAATCAAAATTACTCAGACCCATCATCTGATATGCAATAAAAGCAGTATCAAAGGGTTGGAGAAAATTTACATTCTTGGGATAGCTAGATAAAATGTCAGAGTTGGCGGTTGTGTTCATTGATGCGCCACTTTTTTGATTTTTGGCTGTATGAACGCTAGTAATTTTAGGCATAGAATTAATCCTTTTATAGATATTTTTTAGTTTTGGATATAAACTGAAATTCATTTTTTTGCTAATTAAGTTTCCATACCAATATGCTAGGAAATCTTCATGAGGTAAGCAAATACTTTTAATTTTTAATTTGATAAACAGAAGTGATACCAATTAATACTGGCATTGCAAAATTTTCTATAAACCTTACTGACCATTTGCTTGAGCTTGGATGAATGGTATCAGTTAGCCGTTAAGGAGGATAAAATAAGCTGATCGTGTCAAAATGTTAAGTGTATAGTTTATTTGCAAACTCACTTATGCCGAAAGCAATTTGGAATGGCGCAGTTTTAGCCGAAAGTGATAATACCGTAGTTGTGGAAAATAACCATTATTTCCCTGCTGACACCATTAACAAGCAATACTTTACAGACAGTAATACCCACAGTACTTGTCCTTGGAAAGGTGTCGCTAGCTACTACAGCATTGAAGTTGACGGACAAATTAACAAAGATGCTGCTTGGTATTATCCCAGCGCCAAGGAGAAAGCTAAGAATATAGAAGGCCATGTCGCCTTCTGGAAGGGTGTAAAAGTTGAGGCTTAATAAAGGTTCCTGGAAGTATTTTAGTTTCAGGGACATTGATATTATGTCCAACTAATTAGCCATAAAATAATTAGCCCGCGCAGAGAGAAGTCTGAACGGGCTTTGTATTTAAACTATTTGCGGATTTATTTTAATACATAATTATACCTTCGCCTTGGGAAATGCTGCTTGCTTTCTTTTGGCCAGCCAAGCCAGACTACCAGCAAGTATACTACCAGCGATCGCGCTAGGTTCGGGTACTCTTGTCAGCGAAATGCTACTGGCTGTAACAGTTATTTCGCCTCCTGCTCCTGAACTATTGCTACCACCAGCGATCGTGCTTGGTTGGGGTACTCGTCTCAATAAAAGAAGATCATCGACTCTGAGAGTTATGTTACCTCCTCGACCACCGCTGATTTGCCCAGAATTGCCGACAGAGATAGTTAAATCGCCGGCGTTAGTGGTGTTACTTGGAATCGTTAGCTTACTAGTAGAGATAGTTAAATCGCCGGCGTTACCGGCGTTAGTGGTGTTACTTAGATCCCTTATTTGACTACCATCGGTCAGTGTCAGTGCATTAGTACTTATATTCACACTATTATTACCGTTAATAGTGCTATTAATAAGCCTCAGTTCACCAGTAGGGTTATCTATTTTCAGATTGTCGCCGCTGATGGTACTATTGATAAACGTTAGATTACTAGAATTGTAAGCGTTGATATTACCAGCGATCGCTAGCCCAGAAAATGTAACATCGGCGGCGTTAATGTCAAACACGGGGAAGTGATTATTGCCACTAATGGTAAGTAAGTTAGCACCTGGGCTATTAATAGTGAGGTTTTTTGTGATCGCAAGTGCCCCACTCGTCAGGTTAATTGTA
>NZ_JAIVFR010000585.1 GCF_020829685.1 Nostoc sp. CHAB 5715
AGTGTTTGAAGGCAAAGACGATTGATGAGTCATTTTATGGATTTTCATTTCGCTTCGTCCAACTCCACAAAAAATCCTGCACCTGTATTTGTCACTTTTACCTGAGTAAACCCAGATGCACTACCATCAAGGTCAAAGAACAATGCACCTGTAGCGCTGTTGTAGATAAATCGCTCTTCGTTAGTGGTTGCAGAAGTTCCGAGAGTAAACTGACTTGTCTGAAGTGAAGGTGCTGACAACCTGCCACCAAAACCAACAGCCGATACCTGAATCAGTTCATTAGTGGCGTTGAAGTCATTAATAGTATCAACACCTTTATTGTAACTATTGAAAGCAAAGGTATCAGTACCAGTTCCTCCAATTAGGATATCATTACCGTTGCCACCTGTGAGGATATCATTACCGTTGCCACCAATGAGTGTGTTCTTACCTGAGGCATCAAAAGCGGAGAGAGTATCATTGCCATCGCCACCAGAGAGGAGATTATCGCCTGTTGAATAGTCAACAATCAAGCGATCGTTACCAGCACCACCGTTGAGCGTGTTATTGCCAGAGACAGTATAAACTCCGTATGAGGAGTATAAAGAGGCTGAACCAGAGGCATTAAGAGAATCATTCCCATCGCCCCCAGAGAGTAGGTTATTCCCTGATGAATAGTTAGTCACTAAGTTATCATCACCAGCGCCACCATTGAGGGTATTATTGCCAGAGACAGCATCAAGATAAAACTCGCCTCGGTAGTCGTTGTAGTCACCAGAGGTACTAAGAGAATCATTTCCATCGTCGCCAGAGAGCAGATTATTACCATTTGAATAGTCAGCACTCAAGTAATCCTTACCTGCACCGCCGAAAATCGTATTATTCCCACCTGCCCCATTTATCTTATCGTTCCCATTGCTTCCCACTATATAATCATCGTACTCTGTACCTGAGATATTTAATTGTTCGATATTCTTGTAAGTAACGTGACTTGTGCCTGCTGTTATCGAGCCAGTGTTAGTAGCAGCATTGAATGTCGAAGTAATTCCGTCGCTAGTAGTATAATTATACAACGACAATAAATCGTCACCTATCCCTCCATCGATGGTATCGTTGCCGCTATCACCCCCGTGGAGCGAATCGTTGCCATTGCTCCCCACAATTAAGTCATCGTAGGCTGTACCATAAATATTTAATCCTTCGATATTCTTGTAAGTAACGTGATTCGTGCCTGCTGTAATCGAGCCAGTGTTAGTAGCAGCATCGAATGTCGAAGTGATGCTCTCGGTTGCACTATAGTAAGAGAACGATAAGTAATCGTTACCAGCGCCCCCATCTATTGTATCTTTTCCACTAACGCTCCCATCTATTGTATCATTGCCATTGCTCCCCACAATCAAGTCATCGTAGGCTGTACCACAAATATTTAATCCTTCGATATTCTTGTAAGTAACGTGACTCGTGCCTGCTGTAATCGAGCCAGTATTAGTAGCAGCATCGAATGTCGAAGTAATTCCCCCAGTACTATAGATATACGAGACTTCCAATAAATCGTCACCTGTCCCTCCATCTACTGTTTGAGTTACTAAGTCAGAGGGGGAAGTATATAGAACCAAAGAGAAGGAATCATTGCCATCCCCTCCAGAAAGTAGGTTATTGCCAAACGCGCCATCAAACCTTCCAGAGTAGTCGTAGTAGCTAGAGACAAAGAGAGAATCATTGCCATCGCCTCCAAACAACAGGTTATCGCCTGTTGAATAGTTAGCACTTAAAGTATCGTCACCAGCACCACCGTCGAGGGTGTTATTGCCAGAGGTGTCAAATGCGTACTTATCAGAAGCGTTGCTAGAGGCACTAAGAGAATCATTGCCATCGCCTCCAGAGAGTAGGTTATCGCCTGTTGAATAGTCAGCACTTAAGATATCATCACCAACACCACCGTTGAGGGTGTTATTGCCAGAGGCGGCATTGGTATATCCCCCGTCGTAGTCGATGTGATTCCCAGAAGTGGAGAGATTATCATTGCCATCGTCCCCAGAGAGCAGGTTATTACCTGTTGAAGAGGTAGCACTCAATTGATCGTTACCAACACCACCATTAAGGATGTTATTGCTTGTTGAATAATCAACACTCAAGCAATCGTTACCTTCACCGCCAAAAATCGTATCATTACCATAACTTGGATCATTTCCACTACTGCCGCCAAAAAGATAATCGTTGCCATTAGTCCCCACAATCAAGTCATCGTAGGTTGTACCTCTGATCTCTAATCGTTCGATATTTTTGTAGTTAACCCGATTCGTGCCTGCTGTAATCGAACCAATGTTAGTGGTTGCATTAAATGTCGAAGTCATTCTTCCCGTAGCATTGGTATAATACGCTTGTAAAAAATCATCACCTTTCCCTCCATCTACCGTTTGAGTTACTAAGAAAGAGGGGGCAGTAGATGAAGCCCTCAAAGAAAAGCTGTCATTGCCATCCCCACCAGAAAGCAGATTATCGCCTGTTGAACCCTCAACACTCAAGTAATCGTTACCAGCACCACCGTTAAGAGTACTATTGCCTGTTGAATCCTCAGCATTCAATACATCGTCACCAGTACCACCAACGAGGGAGTTATTGCCCGTATTACCAATTAGGGTATCCTTCCCCGCACCACCAATGAGAGTATCATTCCCCGTACCACCGCGCAGCAGGTCGTTGCCACTTTTGCCGTTGATGGTGTCATTACCGCCCTGACCATTAACCACATCATCTGAGTCGTCTAAACCCGTAATGTTGTTGGATAGGTCATTGAGGAAGGTTACTGTGTTTTTGATGCCCAGCTTAGTTTCAGTAGAGTTAGCATCAAAGACATCAAAGCTGTCGGTGATACTAGTTTGCCCATTAAACAGGATATTGCCAATCGCTGGTGTTGCTCCAGAAGCTTTCTGGTTCTCCAAGTTTTCTAATTTGAAGTTTTGCAGAATGACTATGGTTTCACCTACCCCTTCAAACGCAATTTCCAAATTGCTGCCATTCTGGGTAAGCAACAAATTTTCGGCACGAAAGAAGTCATAGCCCTCGAATTTTAGGGTGTCCACTTCGGCAGTGACTGCTGCTGTTGGGTTTGTTCCTTTACCGACGCCACCGAAATCGGTGATGGTATCAGTGCCGTTGAACACGTCAACGAATTTAAACTGATCCTTGCCGCCACCACCAGTCAAAGTGTCGTTACCATTGGTAGCTGTGATGGTATCGTTGCCTGCAAGACCCTTAATCGTGTCCGCTAACTCGCTGCCCACTAGCGTATCATTACCCTTGGTTCCAATTATATTTGCCATAACTTTTACTATTTAAATCAATTTTTTCAGTAACTTCAGTTGTCAATTTGCTATAAGTGCTATTTCCGGGCACAAAAATTCGCCTCAACAATGATGCTTTCGGCATACTTGACTGCACTAATTTTGAGACTCACTTCAATTTTTGGTTTCTGTTTAGGAGTGTTATTGAGCCAACGCTCTTGCATTTAACAGAGGTTGATTGAGAAATTATGCAAGAGCCGAAGAACCATTTTTTCTTAGTTCTTCTTAATTCCCAACACTCCATACCCCAAAGCCAGTAATATCAAGGATTTACGCTTAACAAGCGTGCCATTCTGCTAAACCCTTATCCCAAATTAATTGTCATTAAACTTAACTTATTGAAAATCGAATCTAATAGAAAACCTTGCAATTTCAAGGTTTTACGACTTAAGGGGAAAAGTCAAATTAACTCTTGACATTCTTGACTAGTACATTTAATCTAGTATTTAATTAACTGTGCGGTTAAATACTTCTCATCTAAATGTCCAGCGATCAACTGAGCGCCACCTTTGCCGCCCTTGCCGATCCTACTCGGCGGGCAATTCTGGCTCATCTTGCTAAGGGCGAAGCATCGGTAACTGAGCTAGCCCAACCCTTTGAGATGAGCCTACCTGCTATTTCCAAACATATAAAGGTGCTAGAGCGTGCTGGATTGATCGCACGGAGTCGAGAGGCTCAGTGGCGCCCCTGTCGGCTAGAGGCAGAACCACTTAAGGATGCAGCAGATTGGATTGAGCAATATCGCCAATTCTGGGAACAGAATTTGGATCGTCTGCACGAGTATCTACAACAATTGCAAGCAGAGGAAAAGAAACGCGATCGCTCAACATAGGTGGCGATCGTTCCATTCTTTAGGAAAAACAAGATGTTGAAACAAAGGACACCAGGTAAACCCCGTGTTCGTAAAATCCACTATCCAACTGTTAAAAAGACTGCTCCTAAACCACCTAAAGAACAACAAAAATCTGCTTAATCTCAAATATTTTTATCTTTGAGCTTGTGTTTGATCAACTCAGCCGTGCTGGTCGTTTCTTTTTGGATACTTTCATAACCCATCAATGCACGCAGTTGTTCAATCTTTCTTAATTGCGCTACCAGCAAAAACCTTTTTAAAAACACAGAGATATAAAATATACTAAAAGTAAATACAGAGAAAACTGAAATAGCTTTCTGTATTTACTCATTTTTTTCATATAAAGGGATGCATTATGGAATATCTTGCTTATTCTCAGATGTTTATTGCTCAAGAAGAGGCATCTCGAAACACCAAATATAATCCATCTAAATCTCAATTAGATAGCAGAAAACCTCTTAAATCTTCTGACATAGTTATTACTAAAGAAGAGATATCTGGAATCACCAAAGCTAAATTCAATTGGAAAAAACTTTTTAAATCTTCAGCTTGGTTAGCTTTAGCTGGTGTTGGTGTATTACTTATTGCTGCTGCCCAAATTCAAATTAGTTCGGCTGCTTATGTCAATCCCGGCAGCACGTCCACCACCCGGCCCTCTTTGTCCAGCACGTAATGGGCGCTGTTGCCCGTGATCGTGCGCTTGAGC
>NZ_JAIVFR010000586.1 GCF_020829685.1 Nostoc sp. CHAB 5715
AGGATGGACTACTTCTAATTTGAGTTACAGTGGAGTGATAGCTTCTAATGAATATAATAAATCCCACAGTGGTAATTATTTAGCCTCCTTAGGGCCTATTGGTATTATCGGTTTTCTGTCACAGAATATCCCTACAACAATTGGTCAGACTTACGAACTCAGTTTGTTTCTAAAGAATCAGAGTCAGGGTGCGTTCCCCAATCAGTTTCAGATATTTCTTAGTGGAGATAACATCTTTAATCAAGTTAATATTGACCCTCCAGATTACACTAAATACTCGTTTAACTTTATAGCAACAGCAGCGTCTACAGAATTGAAATTTGGTGTTCGACACGAGCCTGCACATTTATTTTTAGACGATGTGAATGTTATTGCCATTCCTGTTCCTGAACCCCTTTCACTCGGTGGTATAGTAGTTGCTGGTGTTATCGGGTTGTGCATGAAGCGTAAGTAAAATTCATTTGCAGTCACTTTATCTAATGCTAAAAATCTCTAACCTTAACGTTTACTACGGCGAAAGCCACATTCTCCGCAATGTAGATTTAAGCGTACCATCTGGGCAAATGATATGCCTAATTGGACGCAATGGCGTAGGGAAATCTACTTTACTAAAAACAATTATGGGTTTACTCAAACCCCGTAGTGGTACTATTAACTTAGCTGGAGAATTAATCAACTCGAAATCTCCAGACCAAAGGGCAAAGTTAGGAATCGGTTATGTCCCCCAAGGACGAGAAATTATCCCCCGGTTGACAGTTAAAGAAAATCTGCTGTTGGGGTTAGAAGCTAGACGCAAACCAGTAAAAAAAGCAGAAATTCCACAGGAAGTTTTTAGCTTATTCCCGGTGTTAAAAACCATGCTTTCGCGGATGGGTGGTGATTTGAGTGGGGGACAGCAGCAACAATTAGCGATCGCACGTGCTTTAATGGGAGAACCTCAATTACTCGTCTTAGATGAACCTACCGAAGGTATTCAACCCTCCATCATCCTAGAAATTGAAGCCGCAGTCCGTCGCATTGTCGAAACCACAGGCATTTCGGTTTTATTGGTAGAGCAACATTTGCACTTTGTCCGTCAGGCTGATTACTATTACGCTATGCAAAAAGGTGGTATTGTCGCCTCCGGTTCCACAGCCGAACTCAGCCAAGATGTGATTCAACGCTTTTTAGCTGTTTAAGTAAATAGAATTCAGGAGTCAGGAGCCAGAATACCCTTTCAGGGAAGCAAGCTACAGAATTGAATTGGAATGTGACTGGCAAATAGTGTAACCTTAGCGAGTATTCGAGCGTCGCGTCTGAAGAAACGGGTTTAAGTTCCCCACTTTCTTGTTCTGAATTCTGAATTCTGAATTCTGTATTCTTCAATTTTTGATATTTCTATATCAATTGTATCTGAAGCAATTAAGTCTGCGGCTTCTTGTAAAAGCTCATGTTGTTCCTTTTGAATTGCTTCTAATCGATGAGAAATTTCTGCTAATCGTTGTTGCTTACTTGGTTGAAAATTTTCAGGTAACAAAGCTGGCAGGTTATCAATTGTTTTAGTAGGTGTCATTCGTTGAACAGCAAAACTGCCAACTTTAGTTAAGGAGATAAAACTAACTTTAATCAAAGCCTGAAGCAATTTTAACGGAACTTGGAGTATTGACCAACTAGCTGTTTCAATCAAGCGGACAATTGCTTTGATGATGCTCCAGATGATAGCGATCGCAAACAGCAAAATCACTATACTAATAATTGGGTGATTAGCCGCCCAACCTAGTACTTGAACTAACCTAAAAAATATCGGGTGTTGTGTCAGCCAATCACTTACAGAAGATGCGATACCTTCGGTGGGCTTCGCCAACGCATCTTTAACTGCTCCCGATGTTGTACTCTTAAACTTATCAGCAGTTTGCCAAGTTTCCTCTAAACTTGTGGTAACTGTATCAATTGCTTTATCAGTCGTTGTAGTTGCTGTTGCCTTCAAAGACTCCCCAACTTGTTGTGCTGAGTTACTTAGAGAGTTAACATTTTCACTTACAAAATCTTTCACATTTTGTAAGCGTTGCAAAACTCCGTTAGATAAATGTATGTCTATTTGGGATGCCATAAAACATTTCACCAAGGTTGAAATCTAACTTGCAATTTGCTTTCTATCTCTATCAGACATCCTAACGAGGTAACAAAAGTTCTCTATATAGATAGGACTTACGCACGCTCTACGAATTCTTGGCGTTCTTGGCGTCTTGGCGGTTCGATAAATTAAGCCTTTCGGCGATTTTTGCGTAAGTCCTGATAGATTCTGATATGGATTGTTTCTAAATCTCTTAATTATACCACAAAACTTTTCTGCAAGAGGTCTATTGGCTCTATGAATATTAATCTTTGCTAATTTCCCACTTAATCCCACAAAACCCCCCTCGTATTTTTTTGTGATTGTTGAGAATATTAATTTGTGATGAATAACGAACGGCAAAAGTCTAGAAACCTGAACACTTTAAAAAGTAAATTAAGTGACAGATATTACAGATAGCAATGATACTCGTTATTCTTTTAGTGAGGTAAAACACCCAGTTAGTAAAATAAGTAGGTCAGCGTAAAAATTTGTCGTTGGGATAAGGCAGTAAGCAGGAGGTATAAGGCAATAAGAAAGACAATTTTCCCTGAATTTATCTATTGAGAAGATACGTTTTCATTATGTCCACGAAACCATAAAAATGCTTGCTCAAAAACCTGAGCCTATTTTATTGGCCAAGGTTTTCCACAAGCTTACAGATTTGGGTCGTATTCATCCCGTTCCAGTTAATGTTAACGCTTCGTAAATAGGTGAAGGTATCGATCTACCTAATTTAAGTAATCGTACAAAATTAATTACACAAAATCTGGTCTGAAATCTTTGACTGGTAAAGAATTGGCAAATAAGCAATATGTAATTAATTCTGTCGTGGTACTTAATATTCATGCAGGGGGTCTAATGCTCCCAGGTAACTTACATTAAGTAAATTTATAGAGAGAACTATGGAAGGCACACTTTTCACTGAACTTACTCTGAGTGAAGAAGCCAGCTTGGCAGGTGGTTGTAGGGGTAACAACAGGTTCAACGGCGGCAATGCCAATCGCGGCGGCAATGGCGGCAATGCCAATGGCGGTGGCGGCGGCAGAGGGGGTAGCGGCGGCAATGGCGGCAATGCAATTGTCATTGTTATCGGATCGGGTCAGGGCACTGCCATTGGTGGCAATGGTGGCAGTGGGGGTGGCGGCGGCAGTGGGGGTGGCGGCGGCAATGGCGGTGGCGGCGGCACAGGGGGAGCGCGGTGATGGGCATTGGTGTCAACTTAAGCAAACAGAAACCATAAGATGTAATCTAAGAACATCTTGATTGATGTTCTTAGTGATACATCATGGTGAGTGCCCAAGCAATATCAAAAAGGCTTCAAAGCGGACTTTAACTCACTTTGTGCTTGTTCCAACGCCTCTGGTAATTTACTCGCATCGCGTCCGCCTGCTTGGGCTAAGTTCGGTCTTCCACCGCCACCGCCACCACAGATTTTAGCGATCGCACCTACAAATTTACCAGCTTGCAAACCTTTTTTGTTCACTTCTGGACTAAAAGCTGCAACTATACTAACTTTCCCCTCTTCGGGAACAGAACCCAGCACCACTGCACCGTTACCGATTTTTTGCAGTAAGCGTTCGGCTGCGGTTTTCAATGATTCTGGATCAACATCTTCTAATTGGGCGACAATAATTTTAGAATCGCCTACAGTTTGGGCTGTTTGCAGCAAGCTGTCAGATTTTGCGATCGCTAGCTGTACCTTTAAGGTTTCCAATTCTTTCTGACTATTTCTCAGTTCGCTTTGCAGACTTGTGATTCTGTCTGGTAATTCTTCGGGTTTAACTTTAAAGCGATCGCTCAAATCTTTAACTACTTTATCCCGAAGATTGAGATAATCTAGTATTGCTGGCCCCGAAACAGCTTCAATCCGCCGCACCCCAGAAGCCACACCAGCTTCGGAAATAATTTTAAATACGCCAATTTCAGCCGTGTTACTCACATGAGTTCCACCGCACAGTTCCATTGATACGTTGGGGAAGTCAATCACGCGCACTTCTTCGCCGTATTTTTCGCCGAACATGGCAACAGCACCCCTAGCTTTCGCCTCTGCTAAAGGTAATACTTCGACTTTTGCAGCATGTGCTTCAGCAATCCAAGTGTTCACCTGTTCTTCAATTTGTTGCACTTCTTCTGCTGTCAATGCGCGGGGACAGTTGAAGTCAAAGCGCAACCTGTCAAAGGATACTAGGGAACCAGCTTGAGATATGCTATCATCAACAATTTTTTTCAAAGCCGCTTGCAACAGGTGGGTTGCGGTATGGTTAGCTTGGGCGCGACGGCGACAAGCTGGATCAATTTGGGCTGTAATATGATCGCCTACGCGCAGTGTACCGCGTTCGATGCGTCCGAAGTGAACAAAGAAATCAGATTCTTTCTTCACATCTTCCACCCGAACAACGATACCATCACCAGAGATATAACCGCGATCGCCGATTTGTCCCCCAGATTCACCATAAAATGGCGTTTTGTCAAGGACAATTTGCACCTCTGTCCCCACTTCTGCTTCCTCTTGAGAAACACCTTCTACCAAAATCGCTTCGACTTTTGCCGTCGCCGCCGATTCGGTATAGCCTAAAAACTCGGTGACTTGGATGTGTTCTGCCAATTTGTCGAGGGAACCTTGCACAGTTAAATCGATGGTTTCATGTGCTGCTTTGGCACGTTCCACCTGTTTTTGCATTTCGGCATCGAATCCCACTTCATCAACTGTGAGATTATTTTCTTCAGCAACTTCTTGAGTAAGTTCCAGGGGAAATCCGTAGGTGTCATAAAGGC
>NZ_JAIVFR010000587.1 GCF_020829685.1 Nostoc sp. CHAB 5715
TATAGCGGTTCTCGGTTGAGTTAGGTACAAGAACCCACCCCCATCCCCTCTCGAAAAGCAAAGCTGTTTCATTCACTCATTGGCTCAAAAAAGACTTGTGTTGTAAACGAAAGTACTTGTGTTCTGAACGAAAAGACTTGTGTTGTAAACGAAAGTACTTGTGTTCTGGACGAAAGTACTTGTGTTCTGGACGAAAATACTTGTGTTCTGAACGAAAGTACTTGTGTTCTGAACGAAAGTACTTGTGTTCTGGACGAAAGGACTTGTGTTCTGGACGAAAGGACTTGTGTTCTGGACGAAAGTACTTGTGTGTACACCGTAGGTTCTTCGAGAGGGGACTATGATGTACCTTATGTGATTAGGAAAGGCTATATGCATCGTACAAGTAGCATATCGGGTGGATGGAATCAGTCAGAGGGCTTAATTTTTCTAGAACAAACTCCAGCGCCTTTCCTGTTGATTACGGCTGCTGATACCGACATTCAAACCTTGGCAGCTGCGGTGACAAAATTACCTACAAGCTTTCCTGCATTAAGAGTAGCCAATCTGTTGCAGTTACAGCAACAGTTAAGTATAGATACTTATGGGGAGCAAGTTTTGGAACTTGCCCAAGTAATTATTTTGCGCCTGTTAGGAGGACGTTCCTACTGGAGTTATGGTTTAGAGGTAGTGCAAGAAATTGTGCAACGTAATGGTAAAACCCTCATTGTAATGCCAGGGGACGATGCTTTTGATCCCGACTTAATTTCTCAGTCTACCGTGCCTGTGAGTATTGTGAATCAGGTATGGCAGTATTTCAGCGAAGGCGGCGTAGAAAATTTCGTTAATGCTCTGCAATTTATCTCTGACACTTGCCTGTTAACTGCATACAATCCCCCGTTACCCCGGCCGATTCCGCGTGTGGGATTGTATGAGTGGGGAGTGGGGAGTGGGGAGTGGGGAGTGGGGAGTGAGGATGAGGGGGATGAGGGGGATGAGGGGGATGAGGGAGAGTTAGAATCTTGTTCATCCACCTCGGAACTCCGTTCATCCACCTCAGAACCTCGTTCATCCACCTCGGAACCTTGTTCATCCACCTCGGAACCTCGTTCATCCACCTCGGAACTCCGTTCATCCACCTCAGAACCTCAAATCTCCCAATGCCCAATGCCCTATGCCCAATGCCCCATACCCAAAATCGGCATCCTTTTCTACCGCGCTCATTATTTAGCTGGAAATACTAAGGTCATTGATGCTTTATGCGAAGCTTTGGTACAGAAAAATTTACAACCAGTGCCAGTGTTTGTTTCCTCATTGCGTGAACCTGATGTGCAAGTTGAGTTGAGTGAATTTTTTCAACCCAAAGAAGCTGAATCAATAGCTGTGCTGCTGAATACCACCAGTTTTTCTCTAGCACGCTTGGAAAGCGAAACACCCCAAACTGAACTATGGGAAACATTAGATGTGCCTGTGTTGCAGGTAATCCTCAGTGGCGGATCAATTGAGCAGTGGGAGTCACAGTTTCAAGGGCTTTCTCCCCGCGATATTGGGATGAATGTGGCGCTACCTGAAGTAGATGGGCGGATTATTACTCGTGCTGTGTCTTTTAAAGCCGTACAAACTCGTAATCCCCATCTAGAGACAGATGTGGTAATTTATGAACCAGTAAGCGATCGCATTGAGTTCGTTGCTAAACTAGCAGCAAATTGGGCGCGTCTACGTTCCAAACCCCCCCAAGAACGGCGAATTGCTTTAATTTTGGCAAACTACCCCAACCGGAATGGCCGCCTTGCTAATGGTGTAGGACTCGACACCCCAGCTAGTTGTGTAGAAATCCTGCAAGCTTTACATCAGGCTGGGTATGAAGTAGAAAATCCACCTGCTCAAGGAGACGAGTTGATTCAACGGCTGACAGATGGCGTAACCAATGATCCAGAAGCTCAAGAATGGCTTCCAGTACACCAAAGTGTTTCTTGGGAAGAGTATCAAAAGTATTTTGCTTCTTTACCGCCAGCAGTTCAGCAAGGTATCAGTGAACGTTGGGGAGTGGGGAGTGGGGAGTGGGGAGTGGGAGAACAAGGGAGCAATCAAGAATTCTTCCCCTCTGCCCCTCTGCCCCCCTGCCCCTCTGCCTCTTTCCCCGTTCCCGGAATTCAACTCGGCAACGTTTTTGTGGGAATTCAACCACCAAGAGGTTATGATGATGACCCCAGTTTGAATTATCATGCACCGGATTTAGAACCAACCCATGCTTATTTAGCTTTCTACTATTGGGTAAGAGAATGTTTTGGTGCTGATGCTGTAGTTCATGTGGGAAAACACGGAAATCTAGAATGGCTACCGGGTAAAAGTGTGGCTTTATCCAGTAATTGTTATCCAGAAGTGGCTTTCGGCGCACTTCCCCACCTGTACCCGTTTATTGTCAATGATCCTGGTGAAGGTTCCCAAGCCAAACGTCGCGCTCAAGCGGTGATTATAGATCATCTCACGCCGCCAATGACTCGTGCGGAACTCTACGGTTCTTTGCAACAGTTAGAAAATTTAATTGATGAGTATTATGAAGCGGACAGTTTAGATCCTTCGCGTTTGCCAGTGATTCGCGATCGCATCCACGAACTGGTGATCAAAGAAAATCTCCATCTAGATTTAGGAATCCAAAATGAAGAAATTTTGAATACTTCGGCTACGCTCAGTACAAGTTTTGAATTTTTAATTTTGAATTCCATAGGTGGCTATCTTTGTGAATTGAAAGAAGCCCAAATCCGCGATGGGTTACACATTTTTGGGCAATGTCCCCAAGGAAGGCAACTGCGAGATTTAATAGTAGCGATCGCTCGCATACCCAATCGCCACTCTTCAAGTATCACCCGTGCCATAGCTCAAGATTGGGGACTAGACTTCGACCCCCTCACAGCAGATTTGTCAATGCCTAGTGGTAAATGGTCAGTAGTCAATGGCACAGAATGCCGTACCCTCGGTGATATCGTCGAAGTCCTAGAAGAACACGCCGCCCTCTTAGTAGAACAACTCATAAATCAAAACTCAGAATTCAGAATTCAGAATTTAGAATTTAGAAATCAGGAATCTTGTACAGACGCGATTCATCGCGTCTCCCCCCCCAGCACAGACGCGATGAATCGCGTTTCTACCTGGATACGCGATCGCCTGCTTCCAGCTTTACAACAAACCCCCCAAGAAATCACCCACTTATTACACGGACTCGATGGCGGTTACGTCCCCAGCGCTCCATCTGGCGCACCCACGCGTGGCCGCCCAGAAGTTCTACCAACAGGAAGAAACTTTTATTCTGTCGATATTCGCGCCATTCCCACAGAAACAGCTTGGGATATCGGTAGAAAAGCTGCTGAAACCCTCGTTGAATATTACACACAAGAACATGGTGAGTATCCAAAAACACTAGGCTTATCATTGTGGGGAACAGCCACCATGAGAACAGGCGGTGATGATATTGCCGAAGCCTTAGCTTTACTCGGAGTCCAACCTGTATGGGATGGTGCAGCGCGGCGAGTAGTGGATTTTGAAATTTTGCCCTTGGCGATTTTGGGGCGTCCCCGTGTAGATGTCACCTTGCGAATTTCGGGATTCTTCCGGGATGCTTTTGGCAACTTAATTGATTTATTCGCTCAAGCAGTATCAGCAGTGGCAGACTTAGATGAACCGCCAGAACAAAATCCCCTAGCAGATACAGTTCGCCAAGAAACTGATTTGTGGACAAGCCAAGGATTAACTTTAGAAGCAGCAGTGGTGCGATCGCGCGATCGCATCTTTGGTTCTCGCCCAGGTGCTTACGGCGCAGGACTCCAAGGTTTAATCGAATCCCAAAACTGGACAGATGACCAAGATTTAGCCCGCGCCTACATCAACTGGAGTTCTTACGCCTACTCATCGGGAGCAGAAGCAGGGAAGCATACTTCGACTGCGCTCAGTAACCGGGAGAGCAGGGGAGCAGAACTTCTTCCTAACTCCCAATGCCCCATGCCCAATGCCCCATGCCCCATGCCCAATACCGAAACCTTCAAGCAACGCTTATCCCAAATGCAAGTTGTCCTGCACAATCAAGATAACCGTGAACACGATCTACTAGATTCTGATGATTATTACCAATTTCAGGGTGGCTTAACTGCGGCGGTGCGTTCTCTACAGGGGAAAAATCCCCAAACTTATTTTGGTGATAATTCTATACCCGCTAAACCACGAGTCCGCCAACTCAAAGAAGAAATCGCGCGGGTGTATCGTTCTCGCGTAGTTAATCCCAAGTGGATTGCAGGAGTCATGCGCCACGGATACAAAGGAGCCTTTGAAATGGCGGCGACGGTAGATTTTTTATTCGCCTATGATGCAACAGCTAAATGTGTCGAAGATTATATGTATCAAGGCATAGTAGAAGCTTACTTGCTCGATCCAGTAGTCTCGGAATTTATTCAAGAAAAGAACCCTTATGCACTGCGCGATATTGCAGAAAAATTATTAGAAGCACACAAGCGCAATTTATGGGAGGATGTAAATATAGGAACATTAGAAGCTTTGAGGAACCTAGTACATCAAGCTGAAGCAGTGATCGAAGAAAAATCAATGGTGTAGGAAACAAATATGGAAAATCTTGCGTATTTGCACCTAGCTTTCGCCTACGAAGACAGCACACCCAGTGAATTGGTCTCCCTCAGTTCTTTGTTTAAGGACGCAGCTGCACCAGACTGGAAACGGCTTTCAGGTAGGGCTTGGAAGTATATGTTGCCCCTTGCTTTGTCTTTATCTATTCTTGGCGCCCTTAACAGCGTCATGGCACTGGAAAAAGGCGATCAAGGCCCTTCTGTCAGAAATCTACAACAACAGTTAAAACGAGCAGGTTTTTACCAAG
>NZ_JAIVFR010000588.1 GCF_020829685.1 Nostoc sp. CHAB 5715
AATGACATTGTTTTTAAGTCTATTGAGAATATACTTTGCTTATTGACATGACGCGTTTGCCCTGGGGGCCGATATGGGAGCAATGCGATTTTGTTAGATGACCCAAAAAAAGTGCGATCGCTAATCTGATTTCTCAGTACAGAAACATATTAAACACATGTCAATTAGTATTAATACTAAAAAATAGGGAAGATTTATGAATAGCGTCTGGAACAGGCGTGTGGAGTGCTATATTGATTAAATCTTTATTAAAAATGATAATCGAATAAGAGGGAGGGGGGTGAGAGAGGCTACCCTCTCTCACCCCCCTGTTATATGATTATCATTCTTATGTAAATTTTAGGCAAATGCAAGCAATAATTTTTTCGTGCAGAACGAAAAAAGGTAGAATTCCCTGTTAATAATAGTTTTGAGACGGGGAATGGTTCTTAAAGACCAGCGAGTTGTCATCGCTGTAGATGGCGGTCGGAGTAGAGTCCGAATTAATAAAAAGGGAAGAAAAAAATCCCAAACCAAGCGACACGGGTTTATTGGCAAATGGGTTGAGCCAAAGTTGTTCACAATTTATGTTGTTGATGAGCAAGGTAAAAAAATAAATAACTCTGAGATTCCTATTACTAATGATGGCACTTATGATGGATATAAAGCGCTTTTACAAATTTTAGAAGCACATTTAGTTGAATTGGGAATTAGTCAGGCAAAACAAGTTTTATTAATTGGGGATGGGGCAGAGTGGATTTGGATACATATCCCCCCACTTCTGATGCGATTAGGATGCCCAATATCAACCTATCAACTTTTCGACTTTTATCATGTTACGGAAAACTTAAAAGTATTTGCAGACGCAGCTTTTCATGAAGAAGCACAGTCTAAACAATGGTTTATAAAAGCTTATTGAGTTTAAAAAAAGGTAATGCTAAATCCTTAATCAGCCAGATGGATGAGTTGATTGCTGTAGCTACTGGAGAGCGGTGTAAGATTATGGTAGGCAAGCGAAATTATCTTTTAGATGCTTATCGTCAAGGGCGTTTAAATTATGATAAAGCAATAAATAAAAAATTACCTATTGGTAGTGGTGCTCTTTGAGTTTAATCCGCCAAGTTGTCAATTTAAGAATCAAGGAAAACAGTAAATTTTGGTTAAAAAATAATGCTGAAATTATGTTACACCTACGCTGTCAATGGATACCTAAAAGTTGGGATAATTTTTCTGGCTCTATCTTTAATTCCTTTATTAAACCTCAAACTGCTTGATAAATTTTATACTTGCAGAGGCTATTTGGCTAGTTTTTTGTAAAAATAAATACTTGCCTCCTGGATTACTGGCGTAGACAGCAACAAGACCGATAACAATCAAATTATTTAACCGCTATCTTCTTGGGATATTTCAAGAAGATAAATTGTGGTGCCGTTTAATCACATTCGTGTAATAAAAATGGCTTTTGTCTTCAGTATTAGTGTTTAGCGATCGCACTTTTTTTGGGTCGTCTAACAAAATCGCATTGCTCCCCTATGACTGCGCGAGAAGGCATTAAAGCTGTAGCCCTTACTCCGCATACCTTAGAGCTTTTCTTAGTGCCATTCCAATCTTTGCCGAAGGATCAATTCGGCGATCGCCAAATCAACAGGCGTCGTCACCTTCAGATTCGTCTCCTCCCCCTCCACAATCTGCACAGGCAACTGGCATTGTTCAAACAAAGCAGCATCGTCTGTCACCTCCCAACCCTGGCGACGGCCTGAGGCGTGACACTGTTGCAATAGCTTCACTTCAAATCCTTGAGGGGTTTGAGCCGCCCAAAGCTGACGTCGGTCTGGTGTATGAGTAATCAGATGTGTCTGGTGGTTTACAACTTTGATGGTGTCTTTGACAGGAACAGCGGCAATCAGACCCTGACAGTGGAGAATTGCCTCGGCACATCGGTCAAACAAGTCTGGTGTCGCCAAACACCTGGCTCCATCGTGAATCAACACGTGTTCTGCCATTGCGGGTAGGGACTGCAACCCATTATAGAAGCCATCTGCTCCCAGTTCCATGCCTTTACGAATGTCGGCCAGAGTCGCTAATATAGTCACAAAAATCAAGGGGATAATTGCTGTGGCAGGGTTTTCGCGCAGCTCTCTTAGGACGCCATAACCATCGAGTTTTGGCATCATAATATCGCTGATTATTAAATCAGGTAAGTACTCTTGTGCCTGCTGAACGCCGACAAGACCATTTTCTACAGCGATCACATTGAACCCTTCTTCCTCCAAGCATTTTAAAAATATGTTGCGGGCTTGTTCCTCCGTATCAATAACCAAAATCTTTGTCATTGTTTCCCCTTATATTTAATTCCTGTTAGTTAGAAAAATGAGCAAAGTAGTTAGTGAAGTAATAGACAAGTATTGAAGTACTTCTATTTATCTATCAGCTTTTTTAGGTGAGCTTTTATGCAAAATTTGGATTTTGTTACAAAACTTTAGGTTGGCTAAATGTAAACTTTTGTAAAAATAGAACCTCTTTTGCATAAAATTCGCCTTCTGAAACCAGAAATAAATATAGAGGGAAAGCAAACTTTTGGAGTGCTAAATGAATCAAACCTCGTTTGATGAAATAGATGTTTTGCTTCAACAACTAGCTTCAACAGCGCAGCAATACCCGCACATGGCTCAACCACGACAACTAGCTCTGACAAAGCTAGTTAATACGGTTGTGCAATCAGGTCGGCTTTGCCATCCGCAAAGGAAGCAATTTTCAGTGGATATTTATGAAGAAATTTATAATGAAGCAGTACAAGAGCTTCTATTATATATTTGTCAAAATCTAGATAAATATAATCCAGAGCGCGGTTCAGTGATGGTATGGGTCAATTTTCTTTTACAGCAGCGATTTTTCAAAGATGCAGTTCAGAAATTTTTTGGTCAAGAAAACGTTACACACATCACCGATGCTCACCTAGATAATTTAGCCATTCCTGAAGAAGCACAAGACATTACAGAAATTTTGATGGAATGTATAAAATTAGATCCTGAGGATATTTTTAAAAAAGAACACTTAAAAGAATATCCACAAGTAAACTTTCAAGTTTTGGCTCAAAAACGAATCTTAGGCAGATCATGGAAAGAAATAGCCGCAGAATATAATATAAAAATCCCTACAGTTAGTTGCTTTTATTATCGAAGTTTAAATAAATTTGCAAATAAAATTAAAACTTACTGTCAGGATTTTGCAGTTTAAATTAAAGAGTAACAAATCATGCAAAGCTTATCAGAATCTTTAACTTTTACCATACCCTTAGGCTTAGGATGTCGCACTCAAGCAGAAAAATTTTCTCGGAAACATAGCAATCCTGACAAAAGGCAACAGGTATATGTTAATACTCTTGCAGTGGCAGCAGTCAAGTTTTATTTGCATTGTATAGGTTGGAAGACTGACTGGGAAGCTAGTCTCAGCTACAATCCCCTAATGCAAGGCTTGATGGATGTTGCGGATCTACAAGTCAAAGATTTAGGCAAATTAGAGTGTCGTCCAGTGTTAGCTTCCTCACAAACGGTTTTCATTCCCCCAGAAGTTTTTGAAAATAGAATTGGCTATATAGCTGTGCAATTGGATGAATTTTTCAAGACAGCTACAATACTAGGATTTACCAGAAGAATAACTAATAATGGTGAGATATTTTTAAGTGATTTGGAATCGCTTGAAAATTTAGTCTCGCATTTACATCAAATTAAACAATGCGAAGTACTCAAAAAAAAAGTTAGCTTAAACCAATGGTTCGAGAATCTGTTTGAAAATAGTTGGATGGCTCTAGAAGAAGTTTTCAGCAGTATAAATGATAAAAAGTTTGCCTTAAGAAGTATTTCATCAAAGCGTGAAGGCAATGTAGCACGAGCAAAAATAATAGATTTGGGATTACAAGTTGGAAATCAATCTGTAGTACTGTTAATAGCGATCGCACCTTATTCTGAAGATAAAGTAGAAATACTAGTACAATTACATCCAGTAAACGGAAAAACTTATTTGCAATCTAACCTGAGAATGAATTTACTATCAGAATCAGGAGAAAATATCCAAGAAGTTGTATCACGAAGTAATGATAATTTTATTCAATTAAAACGATTTAGAGGGTATTCTGGAGAAGGCTTTAATATACAAGTGTCTAATGGTGATTTCACAATCAAAGAGGCTTTTGTCATCTGACATTTTTTTGTCGGAGTGCAATGAGTAAGTTAGTTGTTTTAAATTTGGGTAAGGGAGACCTCTACAAAGGCTTCCCCGATGTCACAGTTCAACTTGGGTTGACAAATGATCATCGGGCGATGGAATTTCGTGGTAGTTTACCAGCAGCACCAGAAATTCCCCAACTTTATCGAAATTGGCAAATACTATACTCGGCTCTTTACCGCTATCATGGTTGGTCTGTACGTCTCGAAATTGAAGAGACTGATGTCACAAATTTTTCGGAAGTTGAATTTAACGATTTATGTGAGGAATTATCATCTAGAATCAATCTCTGGCTCAACTCGGAGCAGTTTCGCAAAATAGAGCAAAAGTTACGCACGCAATTAAATCCAAATGAAGAAATTCGTTTTATGATTGCAACTAGTGATAAATTATTGCGACGTATACCTTGGCATTTATGGAACTTTTTTGAAGACTATCCCAATGCAGAAGTAGCACTTAGCCCTATAGAGCTGCAACGACCGAATAAAATATATAATAAAGAAAACAAAGTTAGAATATTAGCTATTTTGGGGAATAGCCAAGGAATTGATATTAGTAAAGATCGGCAATTTTTAGAGAAATTATCAACTCAAGCTCAAATAAAATTTTTAGTAGAACCACAACGAAAAGAATTTCTTCATTT
This sequence comes from Nostoc sp. CHAB 5715, assembly GCF_020829685.1. Taxonomy (GTDB): domain Bacteria; phylum Cyanobacteriota; class Cyanobacteriia; order Cyanobacteriales; family Nostocaceae; genus Nostoc. Next base: position 4,847 of record NZ_JAIVFR010000588.1, read on the forward strand.
GGATTTAATT
>NZ_JAIVFR010000589.1 GCF_020829685.1 Nostoc sp. CHAB 5715
TTTTCAGGACATCCTCTTCGTTGAGCGATTGGCGAATGCTGCGGGTAATATCCACCAGTAACTGACTTCGCCTACTTTCAGCTTCGATTCGTTGCAGGAGTCTTGCATGGTCGAGAGCAAATCCCACTTGCATCGCTATTTGGCCAAATAAATCAATCTCAGATTGTTGCCAATCACGAGGTTTGGAACACTGATGTGCAATTAATAAACCAAATAGCTGTTCATCCTTAAGAATGGGAGCTACCAAATTTGCTTTGACAGCAAAGGATTCGAGTAGGCTAATCTGATAATCAGCCAAACCAGCTTCATAAATGTTATTTATTGCTAAAACGCGACCAGACTGATAATCTTCTACATAGCCTTGACCAAAATATAGGTCTTGGATTTCAGATCGTAAAACTTTTGGGTAGGTAAGGACAACTGATTCGGCAATCACAGTTCCAGAGTAATTAGCATTAAAGCTATAAACCATCACTCGGTCAGTACCCAATACTTTACGAACCTCTTCCACAGTGGTTTTCAGGACATCCTCTTCGTTGAGCGATTGGCGAATGCTGCCGATAGTATCCGCCAGCAACTGACTTTGCACACTCTCAGCCTCGATTCGTTGCAGGAGTCTTGCATGGTCGAGAGCAAATCCCACCTCCATCGCTATTTGGGCACATAAATCAATCTCAGACTGTTGCCAATCACGGGGTCTGGAGCATTGATGTGCAACTAATAAACCAAACAGTTGTTCATCTTTGAGAATGGGTGCGACCAAATTTGCTTTGACAGCAAAGGATTCGAGCAGGTTAATATGACAATCACGCAAACCTGCTTCATAAATGTTGTTTATGGCTTGAACGCGACCAGACTGATACTTTTCTACATAGTCCTGAGCAAAACATGGGTCTTGGATTTCAGACCGCAAAACTTTGGGATAACCTGGAACCACTGATTCTGCAATTACAGTTCCAGACCAATTAGCGCTAAAGCTATAAACCAGCACGCGGTCAGTACTCAGTGCTTTACGAACCTCTTCCACGGTAATTTTGATGACATCCTCTTCGTTAAGCGATTGGCGAATGCTGCGGGTAATTTCTATAAATACCTGAGCTATATCTGCCTTCGTATCAACCTGTTCTAGAAGTTTGGTGTAGTCAAGGGCGAATCCTACTTGTATAGCTATCTGAGTGAACAAATCAATCTCAGACTGCTGCCAAAAGCGAATTCTAGAACACTGATGTGCAATCAATAAACCGAATAGCTGTTTGCCTTTGAGAATAGGTGCTACTAAATTAGATTTGACAGCAAATTGCTCTAGCAACTCAATATCACTATCACTGAGATCCGCTTGATAGATATTATCAATAGCACGGATGGAACCATTCTGGTATTTTTCTATATACCCTGCCTCGAACCCAGGCTCAGAGACTGTAACCCCTAATACTCTTGGTAAACCAGGTGCTACTGACTCAGCGATAAAGGTTCCATTAGAGTTGGAGTTGAAGCAAAAAATGGTTACGCGGTCAATGCTTAAAGCTTTACGAATTTCTTCTGAGGTAATTTTGAGAACATCTTCTTCATTGAATGATTCTCGAACCCATCGCGTAACTTTCATCAATAGTTGGGAGTAATCAGCTTCGGTTTCTTTTTCCTTTACCAAAACTGAAAGTAGCTCTGTGAATAAGTTTATGTTTCTCTCTAACATCACTAATTCATCTTCGTTAGCGATGAAATATTGAGTAAACTCACTGTCTGGACGCAGCTTGTTTTTGATACTATTAGAAATTGCAGCAGCTTTACTGACTCGACTAATAGCTCGATTAGTCACAAAAACAGCGATCGCACCTGTTAAAATTGCTGTTACTCCCATACCAGTTAACAAGAGTGACAATTGTCTCTGTAGAGCTAGTTCAGTTTCTGTTGAACTTGCTGCACTCTCAAGTCTTACTTGCGGAATTTGTTTGGTAATTAAATTAATGCCATAGTAGTAAGTAGCTGTTCCAATTGCAACCACAGGAAGGATACTAATGCTTAGTGCCCAAACAATTGCTTTAGTCTTTAAACTCCATTTTTGTTGCCACAGCCTTTGTTCACGACTTCGTCTTGCTTGGTTTTGAGAAAAAGACTGATTCATAAATGAAACCTGGATTGCTGCAATTGAGAATCAATTAAATAACCTCTTCACCAAATTCTACACAATACTTATTAAACAATGATTGGCTTTTAGAAGTATTTTAAGCCACTAACCTCTGTCATGCCCCATAACGCTTTTGTTGCTTTTTAAGGCTCTTGACAAAAGAGAAGCTTACTACTTGCTCTCCTTACCTTCGCGTAGCGGCACGAAGTGCGGGAAGGAGTTGGGGTTTATACAATTTCAGTTTAATTTAATAATTATACAAATACTTTGGGTCGGGGCGGCAATGCCATGCCTCTATAATAAATTTATATGTATAGGACTCCTATTTGATTTTTGAAAAAACTCCGTACAACTCGAAAGGGCTGATTCCCTACTCCCTACTCCCTACTCCCTACTCCCTGCCTACGCAAATAAGTTCAAAAATCAAATCGGATTGCTATATCAGGTTTTTGTGAATTGGAATTAAATGCATGTATTGTAGTCTAATTGAATAGAAATCTGTGTAGCTGCGATCACACAAACACAGTTTACAAAAAAATCATTTAGCACAGCCCTCAAACCACGTAATTTATTTTATGGTTGATAGTGTGCGATTCTTAGACATCTCCAAAAATGAATGTAGAGACGTAGCAGTGCTACGTCTCTACAAGGGTTCTGAATAATGCATATTTACAGCGCTTTTCAAGTAATTGAACTACACCACTCCCTACTCCCCACTCCCTACTCCCCATCTCATCTGTGGTCTAAATACCTGAAAAATGCTGTAATTTTCGGATATGTCTCTTGGGTTGGGCTACGCCGAAGCACTAATTCCTAGAAGCTCAATATTTGTTTTTTAATTGCCGTAATTGCGACATTTTCCAGAAATAGCTAGAAATCCAATTGGTAATAATGTGAGCGACAATCGGCACTAATAAGTTGCTAGTGAGCAGGGCACTATATGCGAATATCATCCCGACAATTGTTGCCCAAATCACATAAGGCCATTGTTGGGAACCACTAAAATGCAAGATGCCAAAGCAAAGACTGGATACAATGACAGCCACATGATCTAAGCCTAAAGCTGGCAGCATTACACCTCTAAATAATAATTCTTCACTTAACCCCGGTAGTAACCCCAGCCAAATTAAGTCTGGTAAGGCCAAGGGCCTCAGTACTACTTCTAGATAATAATCTGCACTTTTACGATAGGCAGTCCAAACGCGATAAGTTACGCCACTTAAGGCGGTGATGGCGAATCCTAACCCTACACCCAAGAGCAACTCTCTTTGGTTCAAGTCCCAAGAAAATAGGGAAAAGTTGCCAAGGTATAACGAAAGTTTAGCGACTATCAACAAAATGATTGCAGTCGCTCCCATCGCCCCAAGTACTTGGATGCGCGTCAGGTATGGAATTTCTGGCTTTTGCTTTTGTTGTTCAATCACGGGTTTTTAAGAAAGAGGGGGCATTGGGCATGGGGCATGGGGCATGGGGCATGGGGAGCAGGGGGAGAAGGAATAATGATTAATGACTAATGACCAATGACTAATGACCAATGACTAATGACTAATTGACTGCAAAGGTAATAATTTGGGACGGAGAGCGTCGGGATTAATACCTGCTTTGTTTGCTACCAATACACCTACTGCTTCTAAATATGAGTTTACCTGTATAGATTTGATCCCCAACGGTTGAGGAGGAACTTTTATCAGAGTTTTATTTTCTTCTACTGTAATTATTTGGCATCGTCTTTGGCTTAAACTCAGTAAGGCACTGCTACCACAAGCATTTGCTGGTACGATCGCAGCATCTACTTCATCTACCCAAATATCTTCTTGCTGTGATTCAATCTGTCTTTTCTCTATTATAAATTGTGGGGCACAACTTAATCCGACAAGGACGCACGGCAAAAAGGTATAGCCCAATTCTTCGGCAGCGGAACGGGGAGATAAATCAGGTTGTGGAGGTTCGCTCAAAAGGGCGGGAGAATGGGCGCAAGGAATTTTAAAGGTTCGCACTAGCAAATGGCTAATTACGGCTTCTGCACCCGCTAAAGAATCTACGCCTTTACCTTGGCGATATTTCTGTACTGCTTCCTCATCCATATCATCGGGGAAACGGGCTACAACTGCGATCGCTTCTGTCCCCGCTTTTTTAATTAATATCTCAGCTGCCCGTAATAAACTATCTGGGTTGCCAATTGTTCCCCAACTAGCTCCCGATGCTGTAGTCCGTAATTCTACATCTAATGGTGCATCAGTAATTACATAATCTGTTAAAGTCAATCCCAGAGTTGCTCTGACTGCATCGGCTGCTTGTATATGTCGTAGCCGTAACTCTGGCTCAATGGCTTGGTCTAAAAGCAAACCTACCTTGTTGCTGCGGACTGGACGCAAACCCCAGCATCCAGAGGCGAATTTGTCAAGCCCGTAACCTTCAACATAGAAAGCATTGGGGAGATTCCAATACAAACTAGCGCCATTAAGGACATTGGGGTGAGTAATTAGGCGATCGCAAACCTGTGCTATAACTTTGGCAACAGGTAAAGCATCTCCTGCATAACCCCCAATGGTAGCCCCAACGCCAGTTGGTACAATTAAGATAGCAGTGTATGGACGCATATTAAGGGCATGGGGCATTGGGCATTGGGTTAGGAAAATTCTTCCTAGTCCCCAGTTCCTAGTTCCCAGTATCGGTAAGAGAAATGCCTTAACCGATGCGATGCTCAATCATATCAAATCCAAGCAATTCGC
>NZ_JAIVFR010000058.1 GCF_020829685.1 Nostoc sp. CHAB 5715
TGCGCTCGGTCTATACCGATGGCAATGCCATTTTGAACTTCTTGATGCACACGGTTTAACAGAATTTGCCAATCTTCATCTGGTTGTGGTGGCGTAAAACTCAGAGCTAAATTCTGCGCGAAACTACTGACTACATCAGTTGCATCTGCGCCAGGATAAACTCTACCGCCTGTAGGAACTTGAACGATTACAGATTGTGAAGACTGCTGCAACTTGACAACGGCTCGCAGAAAAGCTCCCAGCAACAAAGAATTTACAGGTAATCGCCAGTCACGGGTACATTCAATTAGTTTAGCAGTGCGATCGCGTCCTAAAATGTACCGTTGAGTGTGGAATTGGGGGCGTGGGTGGTCAACAATATCGCCTTTGGGGTTCCAGAAGTAAGAATCTTTACCTTGGCTACTAGTGTAGGCTGCCAGCGCTCGGTCTGATTCGGGATCGTGCCAAGCGTTCATGGTTTGCACTAATTGGCGGTAATCTTCTAAGGTTGTAGCTGGAGGTAAATCAGGCTGCTCGTTGCAAATATATGCGCGATAAATTTCTAGAAATTCACGCAATATGAGATGATTTCCCAGAGCATCAGAAATTAGGTGTTCGTTGCCTAAAAACAACTGATATACCGAATCTTCTAAGCGCAATACAGAAAATTGATGCAATGGCCATTGAGTTAGCGGCCATTCATAATTTAACCAGCGATCGACTTCTGCCTGTACAGCCTGCTCTTTAGCATCACTGTCAAGATGTCTAATATCTGTAACTGGAATTTCTGGAGGAGTTGGATCTTCGATAACTTCCATTAAGTATTCATTAAAGCGAGTTGCATCTTCTGGGACATGGAAGCGCGATCGCAACATGGGATGCCGAGATAGTAAGTCTTTCCAACTCTGCCAAGCAATATCTAAGTCGAAAGGCCCTTGTAAACGCAAACTAGAAAACAGGCTGTTGGAATTTACCACCCAGTGACCTAACAAGTGAAAATACTGTCCATGAAGCATTTCTACATTATTTATTTCGCCCTGTCTAGTAACTTTTTCTGGGTTAATAACTACAGCCTCTTCACCACTGACGATGTTTTGCTCATCCGAGGTTTGCCACTCTTCAAATATCTGAATTACTTGTCTTAATGTCTGCAACTGCATCAAATCCCGCAAAGAGAACTTGCTACTAAATGCTGTCTGTTGGTCTGCTGGAACCAATTTTATCAGACCGCTCATCAGTTGCATCATCATGATTGAATCCAATCCCAGGTCTGCCTCTAGAGAAATATCCAAATTTAATTGCTCTAACTTGAGTCCAGTTGTCTTAGCAGCTAGAGCCAAGATACGCTCCTCTAAGGTTGTATCAGAGATGCTGATGGCAGGAATTTCTGGCTTTTGAACTGGAACTGACTCTTGCTTAGTGACTGCTGTATCAATCCAAAAACGTTGGCGCTGGAAGGGATAAGTAGGCAGAGGTACGCGACTACGCTGATAATCGTGGTCAAAGCCAGACCAGTCTACCTTCACACCTTGAACATACAGCGACGCTAAACTCTGGAGCAACTGCTGCCAATCGTCTTGTCCACGACGTAAAGAAGGCAACCAAACTCCCACGCCATCGGGTAAACATTGTTGCCCCATGCCTATAAGTACTGGATGTGGGCCAATTTCTACAAATAGGTCATAACCTTGTGCAAGAAGTGTCTGTATACCTGCGGCAAATCGTACTGGCTGCCGCAGATGACGACGCCAATAACTGGCTTGACCAATTTCTGCTTCCTGCACCAGTTGTCCAGTCACATTGGAAATTAAATCTATTTGGGGTTCATGGTAGATTAACTCACTAGCGCGTTGCTCAAACTCTGCCAGAATTGGTTCCATCATTTGAGAATGGAAGGCATGAGAAACCCGTAAGCTTCGGGACTCAATTCCTTGTGCTTCCAGTTTTTGCAACAGTGTCTGTACGAATGGCGATGCGCCTGAAATAACCACATTTTGCGGGCCATTAACCGCCGCGATGCCTACGGCGGGCTTTGCCAACGCCACTTGCTGAGTATTAGGCATCGCCGCAATTACCTGTTCCTCCGACGCAAACACCGCCACCATTTCACCCCCTGATGGTAATGCTTGCATCAAACGGGAGCGATCGGCAATCAACTTTAACCCATCTTCTAAGCTGAACACCCCAGCTACACAAGCCGCTACGTATTCGCCGACACTATGACCGATCACGGCATTCGGCTCAATTCCCCAAGAGCGCCATAACTCATATAGGGCATATTCTAAAGCAAATAAAGCTGGTTGAGTATAAAGTGTTTGGTCAAGGGGGGAATTCTCACCTGCTGCGGGATAAATTACAGACAACAAGGGTTTTGGCAGATAAGGGCGCAAGATCGCATCACAGCGCTCTAGGGCTTGGCGGAAAGTCGGCTGGGTATCATAAAGTTCGCGTCCCATGCCTACGTATTGCGAACCTTGTCCGGTAAACAAAAAGGCCACCTTGGGTTGACGAGATTTGTCAACTTGCCCTTTGAGGAATTCACCAGTATTTTGCCCAACGTTGAAGGCTGCTAGTTGTTCACACACCTGATTTGAGTTTTCAGCCACCACTGCCAAGCGATGAGTAAATACAGAGCGACCTGTATTAGCAGTAAAGCAGACATCAGCTAGGTTTATGTCAAGATTAGCTCTAAAGGCTGTGTAAAAGTTACTAACTAATTCCTGTAATGCGCTTTCAGTTTTCGCTGAGAGACTGAGCAGATGTAGGGGGCGTTCTACTTCACTGGGCTGCTGCTGGTGGGTAGGGGCTTCTTCGATGACCAGGTGAGCATTGGTACCAGTTACACCAAACCCACTCAACCCAGCAATCCGGGGTTTATCTCCAGAAATCCAAGGCGATCGCCCGGTTGGCACCAGCACTGGTAGCTTTGCCCACGGGATGAAAGGATTGGGATTTTTTAGGTGCAGATGAGGGGGTATCTCTTGATGTTGCAGTGCCAGCACCACCTTGATCAGTCCCGCCACCCCTGCTGCTGATTCCAAGTGACCAATGTTGGTTTTTGCCGAGCCAATAATTAAAGGCTCCTGTGGCGATCGCTCTTGGCACAACACAGCCCCCAAAGACTCGACTTCGATCGGATCTCCTAAAGATGTTCCTGTACCGTGGGCTTCTACATAGCTGATTTGTCCAGGCTCTACCCCAGCGTTAGCCAAGGCTTTACGGATCAGTGCTTGCTGGGCGACTCCATTGGGAACTGTCAAACCACTACTGGGGCCATCTTGGTTGACCGCCGATCCCCGAATCAGGGCTAAGATATTGTCACCGTCAGCGATCGCATCACTAAGGCGCTTGAGGACAACAACCCCACACCCTTCTCCCCTGGCAAAGCCGTCCGCAGCAGCATCAAAAGTCTTGCAACGACCATCGGGGGCTAACATCCTGGCTCGACAAGTAGCAATGGTAGCAATTGGTGAGAGGATGAGATTCACCCCACCAGCTAAGGCTAGATCGCACTCTTGGCTACGTAGACTTTGGCAAGCTAAATGGATGGCTACCAGTGAAGATGAGCAAGCCGTATCTACCACCATACTTGGCCCCTGTAGACCTAAAGTATAGGATAAGCGACCAGCTACAGCGTTAAGACAATTACCCGTAGCACTGTAGGCATCGATTTTGCTGCGATCGCTAGAGCCAATTTGGAGTTGCAAATAATCATTGGTAGTAATCCCGACAAATACGCCGGTTTGGCTATTCCTCAAGCGATCGGGTGCAATGCCTGCCTGCTCAACCGCCTCCCAGCTGACCTCCAACAACAGCCGTTGCTGGGGGTCCATGTTCTCAACTTCCCGTGGGGTAATGCCAAAGAATTGGGCGTCGAACTGGTCTACTTGGTCTAGAAAACCGGCATTTCTAACATACATTTTTCCTGGTGCATCAGGGTCTGGATCGTAAAATTCATCAATGTTCCATCGGTCTTTGGGAACTTCAGTGATGGCATCCACTCCATCATGGAGCAAAGACCAGAAAGTTTGCAGATTGTTAGCACCCGGAAGTCGGCAACCCATACCAATAATGGCAATTGGCTCTGTTTTGGCACGCTCCATTGCGTCAAGCTTAGAGCGCATTTCTCTAACTGCCAGCAGTGCATTTTTTAAGCGATCGCGATGATCAATAGTTTCGGGAATATTACTCATTTTAATAATTTCTGAGGGTGTTTAAAGAGTTATCAAAAAATCGAGGATCTTTGATGCAGTAGACTGAAAATCTTTTGAAGAAGGGGTGTAGGGTTAAGAAAAAATCAGAATTGATCAAAGAGTCAACTTGCGTTATGGGAACCTCCACCCCCCTAGACCTTTAATTAACCAAGGCGGCTAATTCTGCGTCTAGTAATGAAGCCAATTCGTCTTCAGAAAATTGTTCTAGCTCTACTGAAGCTTCAGACAATTCTTTGGTATCTTTTTGTAACTCGTGTTGTGTCGATGGCTCCAGGGAAAGAATGTGGGTAGCCAGGTGATTAGCTAAAACCTCAATATTTGGATAGTTAAAAACTAGTGTTGAACTTAAGGATTGTCCCAAACTGACTTCAAGGCGATTCTTCAAGTCCACAGCCATCAAGGAATCCATGCCTAGTTCGAGAAAGCCCTGTTGTACTTCTACCAGATGGGATGGCTCTAGTCCTAAAACCTGAGCAACTTGGCTTTGCAGATGAGCAATTAAGAAACTTTGACGTTTATTGGCTGGTAGAGCCTTCAATTGCTCTAAAAACTGTGGGCGCAATGCTGGCTGCACTTCACTCTGTTCTTGTAGCTGTGTTGCAATTTGTTTGAGTAGTGGTCGCTCTCCCTTGACTTCATAAACTGGTTTGAAGATATTCCAGTCAACCTTAGCTGCTGCTGTTTGGACAATGTTTGTACCCAAAAGCTCTGCTAAGACTGCAATTCCTTCTTCTGGTTGCCAAGGTTCTAACCCCATCCGCTTCAATAAGGTTTGGGTTTCTTCCGAAGCCATCCCACCGCCTGCCCAAGGCCCCCAATTTATGCTTAAAGCTGGTACTCCCAAGGCTTGGCGATAATGGGCAAGGGTGTCGAGAAAGTGGTTGCCAGCAGCGTAATGTGCTTGTCCTCTAGAACCCCATACTGAAGCAATTGAGGAGAAACAAACGAAGAAATCTAAATTCATCCCCAAACTAAGTTGATGTAAAAGCCACCCACCCGCTACCTTCGGCCGCAAGGTGGATTCAAGAGTCTTAAGGTCGATGTCTTGTAAGGCTTGATACTCAGCTATCCCAGCAGCATGAACAATTCCTTTTAAAGGAATTTGAGCATTGTGTAACTGTTCAAAAACCGCAGAGATTTGAGCTTGGTTGCTGACATCAGCCTGAGCGATGACGACATTAGCACCCATATTTTCTAAGGCTTGAATCGCCTGCACCTGTTCCCAGATTTCGGTATCCTTTGGCAAAGTTGCCCATAGGGTGCGATCGCAAAGACCCCGGCGGCCTATTAGCACCAAGTTTCGCGCTCCTTGTTCTACCAGCCACTGGGCAACTTTCAGCCCTAAACTGCCTAAACCGCCAGTAATTAGGTAAGTACCATCAGCTTGCAATTGTACAGGTTTAGATGGCAGTTTATTGCTACGCACCAAACGAGCAACATAGCGTTTTTCCCCGCGTAAGGTGAGTTGATCCTCGCCATCAGGCTGCCAAATTTCTGCTAATAGAGAAAGAGCTTGCCGATCGCTAGAGATACTAGGATCTAAATCTATTAACCCTCCCCAAACTTCAGAATGCTCCAGCGCGATCGCCCGGCCCATTCCCCACAAAGGTGCTTGAGCTACTGCTACAGAAGCAGGTTTTGTTTCTACTGCTTGAGTTCCACAAGTTACTAACCATAACCGGGTTAATACTGAGTTGCTCTGTTTTACCAGTTCCTGAACAAGATGCAGCACACTGCCACAGCCGAGTAGTTGCGCCTTCTCTAAAGAAGATGGTGTAATTTGCTCATCCATTGCTGCATCTAAACTCCACAGATGCAGTATTCCCCGACACGACAGACCATTATTTCCGAGAGTTTCCTGCAATAGTCGTTGACAGTCTTGAGGATTTGCTGGGTTGATTTTCCGATGTCCAGCTTCTAAGATTTCATAGGCTTCGCCAGGATAAATCATCACATATTTTTCACCGCGCGATCGCAACAGTTCTGCTAGCGCCTGTCCCACGCCAGCCCGATCTGCAAATATCAGCCATTTACCCGGCTCCTTAACGGCAATAGGCGGTATCAAACGCTCTTGAAGTTGCCACTGTACCTCGTATAATGAATCACTCAGATAATCCAGAATCAAGTGCTGCTGATCTTGTAAGAGCAACTGTTTAAGTAGCTCATATCTGTCTGGAGAAAGCTGGACAATACGTTGAGAAAGTTGAGCAAGCTGCATACTCTCCAGGATGGATTGCACTTGTGCTGCTGGTAGTTGTTCAACTATTTCTAATTTCCGAGCTAGTTGTTGGCTATCTCCAGATTGTAAAAGATTGTGAATTGGGTCTTCAACATTTTTGTTTGATACAATCTGTACTTCTGGCTGCTTAAGTGCTTGGCTCTCCACCCAATAACGTTTTCTTTGGAAGGGATAGGTAGGCAGAGGGAGGCGATCGCGCTGATAATCGTGGTCAAAGCCAGACCAGTCCACTTTCACGCCTTGGACATACAGCGATGCTAAACTCTGGAGCAATTGCTGCCAATCGTTTTGCCCACGGCGCAAGGTTGATAACCAAACCCCAGTTTCTTCTGGTAAACATTGCCGCCCCATACCTATAAGTACGGGACTTGGGCCAATTTCCACAAACAGTTCATACCCAAGGGCAAGGAGAGTCTGTATACCTGCGGCAAATCGCACCGTCTGCCGCAGATGACGACGCCAATAACTGGCTTGACCTATTTCTGCCCCCTCCACCAGTTGTCCAGTCGCATTAGAAATCAAGTCTATCTGGGGAGTGGCATAAGTGACTGCTGCTGCTCGCTGCTCAAAATCTGCTAGCATCGGCTCCATCAGGGGGGAATGAAAGGCATGGGATACTGTTAAGGGACGAGTCACTATTCCTTCGGCTTCTAATTCCTTTAACACCGCCTGTAAAGCTACCCCTTCACCGGAAATGACTATATTTTGTGGGCCATTAACCGCCGCGATTGCCACTTGCTGAGTATAGGGAGTGATGGCAGCGATCGCCCGCGCTTCCGATGCAAATACCACCGCCATCTCACCCCCTGCTGGTAATGCTTGCATCAAACGGGAGCGATCGGCAATCAACTTCAACCCATCTTCTAAGCTGAACACCCCAGCTACACAAGCTGCTACGTATTCGCCGACACTATGACCCATCACGGCATTTGGCTCAATTCCCCAAGACCGCCATAACTCATATAGGGCATATTCCAAGGCAAATAAAGCTGGCTGAGTGTAAAGTGTTTGGTCGAGGGGGGAATTCTCACCTGCTGCGGGATAAATTACAGACAACAGGGGTTTTGGCAGATAAGGGCGCAAGATCGCATCACAGCGCTCTAGGGCTTGGCGGAAAGTCGGCTGGGTATCATAAAGTTCGTATCCCATGCCTACATATTGGGAACCTTGTCCGGTGAACAAAAAGGCGATCTTGGGCCGACGACTGTCTTGAGGTTGCCCACTCAATACTCCCCATAGATGATTACCACTGCTGAAGGCTGCTAGCTGTTCGGATATCTGATCTGAATTTTCAGCTATTACTGCTAGGCGATTAGCAAATACAGAGCGACCTGTATTGGCACTAAAGCAGACATCAGCTAAGTTCAGATTGGGATAGGCTTTGAATGCGGTGTAAAATTTACTGGCTAACTTTTGTAATCCGCCTTCAGTTTTTGCCGAGAGACTGAGCAGATGTAAGGGACGTTCTACTTCCTTTGGCTTTTGCTGACGGGTTGGCGCTTCTTCAACCACCAAATGAGCATTAGTGCCACTAAAACCGAAGGAACTCAGACCCGCGATGCGCGATCCGTTGGGCGAAGACCAGGGAGTAAGTTCTGTGGAAATTTTGATTGGCAGTTCTGCCCAAGGTATATAAGGATTAGGGTTATGTAAGTGTAGATGAGGTGGTATTTCTTGATGTTGCAGAGCCAGCACTAACTTGATTAAACCTGCCACTCCAGCTGCTGCTTCCAAGTGTCCTATATTGGTTTTAGCTGAACCAACTATTAAAGGCTGGTCTGGAGAGCGTCCTTGACCTAGTACTGCTGCTAAGGCTCGCAATTCGATGGGGTCTCCTAGTGATGTGCCTGTGCCGTGGGCTTCTACGTAACTCACCTGATTGGGCGCTACCCCAGCGTTAGCCAAAGCTGTGCGGATAACTGCTTGCTGAGATGGGCCATTGGGAACCGTCAGCCCGCCGCTACGACCATCTTGATTGACTGCCGACCCCCGAATTAGGGCTAAAATATTGTCATCATCAGCGATCGCATCACTTAGGCGTTTGAGAACTACAATCCCGCACCCTTCTCCCCGTGCATAGCCATCAGCCGCAGCATCAAAGGTTTTACAGCGACCATCGGCAGCTAGCATCCTCGCTCGGCATTCATTAATAGTTACCACTGGTGTCAGAATCAAATTCACTCCCCCAGCCAGAGCTAAATTACACTCTCTTGTACGTAAACTCTGGCAAGCTATATGAACGGTCACTAAGGACGACGAGCAGGCTGTATCTATTGCCATGCTTGGCCCTTGTAGACCTAGAGTGTAAGACAATCTACCAGAAGTCACGCTAAAAGCGCTACCTGTGGCAGTATGGGCATCGGCGAGACTGGGGTCGTTGGCTGCTACCTGAAAATAATCCAGATTCATAATCCCGACAAAAACCCCAGTTGGACTACCAACTAGCTTGTCCTGTGCCAGCCCAGCATTTTCTAGGGCTTCCCAACTCACTTCTAAAAGTAGTCGTTGCTGCGGGTCCATATTCACAGCTTCCCGAGGCGCAATCCCAAAAAACTGCGGGTCAAACTGATCTACCTGATCTAAAAACCCGGCGTTGCGGACATACATTTTCCCTGTAGCATCAGGATTTGGGTCATAATAAGCGTCAATATCCCAACGGTCTAGGGGTACTTCTACAATGGCATCTATCCCATTACGCAACATCTGCCAGTATGATTCTGGATCGTTGCTGCCTCCTGGAAATCGGCAACCTAAACCAATGATGGCTATTGGTTCTGTCTTAGCACGTTCGTTGGCTTCTAGTTTGGCTTGCATTTCTTGCAAGGCCAAAAGAGCGCGTTTTGTTGGGGATAGAGGTTGGGAGTTTTCTAAATTGTTACTCATATCAATACGTTCTATATATATAGGAGGTGAAAAATTGGCGAACTATAGGAGGTGAAAAATTGGCGAACTATAGGAATCCGATTTGATTTTTGAATTTATTTGCGTAGGTAGGGAGTAGGGAGTAGGGAGTAGGGAATAGGGAATAGGGAATAAGTAAATTAAACTTGGTTATTGCTCGTACAAAGCCGCGATTCAAGGAAAAGCCTCACCCAGCAATTTTGGGTTGGTTAAGTAAGTAGTCCACCAAAGCAACTTTGCTAGGTATCCAAAAATTTGACAAAACGAAAAAACTTTTCCCCACTCCCTACTCCCTACTCCCCACCCTCACCCAGCAATTTTGGGTTGGTCGAGTACTAGTACCTAATGCTTTCTAATTCCCTGAGCAGTAATTCTTCTGCATCTTCTTCTGAAAGCTGTTTGAGTTCTGCCGAGGTGATAGTCTGTTGATAATGATTGTTCTCGATCGCAGTGGGCAATTCTGTAGACTGTTCCACAAAAAACATCTCATTAGCCAGATACTTAGCAAGAGTATCGAGAGTTGGATAGTCAAAGATTAATGTTGAAGACAGAGAGCGCCCTAGAGAAGTTTGCAGACGCTTTTGCAACTCGACGGAGGTTAGAGAGTCCATACCGATGTCGAAGAAACCTTGATGCGGTTCTAAGGAATGAGACGAACCTCGACCCAAAACTTTAGCAACTTGGTCTTGGACGTGAGCAAGTAACATTTCTTGGCGATCGCGCACAGAAACTTTTTCTAATCTCTGGATAAACTCTAGCTGTTGTAGCGATGGTGGTTCAGCTTTGGGTTGTGAGCCTAACTCGGTAAGCAACGCTGGGACGGTATCAGCAGAAAATTGCTGCATAAACTGCGACCACTCCACAGCTACTACCCCAACCTGGGCAGATGAGTGTTGAAGTAATTGTCCTAGTACTTGTAATCCTTGCTGTGGTGCAATGGTATCCATCCCCATTGCTGCCAGGCGCTGTTGCTCTTGACTACCCAAGTTAGCGGCCATTCCCACCTCTGCCCAGGTACTCCAGTTGATAGCCAACCCTGGTAATCCTTGAGCGTAGCGATAATGGGCAAGTGCATCTAAAAAAGCATTGGCGGCGGCATAGTTTCCTTGTCCTGGTGAGCCAAGCAAGGAGGCAACTGATGAAAACATCACAAAGAAGTCTAAAGGCAAGTTCTGCGTTAAGACGTGCAGATTCCAAGCTCCTTGGATTTTTGGAGCCATCACCTTAGTAAAGCGTTCCCAGTCTTGTTGGCGCAGCATTCCATCGTCGAGAACACCCGCAGCATGGATGATGCCTCGCAATGGCGGCATTGATTCGGAAATTTTCTCCAAGATATTGCTAACATCTCTGTGTTGAGAAACATCTCCCTTAGCCACCAAAACTTTAGCACCAGAATGTTCTAGCTGGTTCACAGCTTTGCGGGTAGCATCAGTAGCACCACTGCGTCCTACTAATACTAAGTGCCGCGCTCCTTGCTCCACCATCCACTCAGCGAGTTTCAGTCCCAAACCACCCAGACCACCAGTAATTAGGTAAGTGCCATCGTTGTGCAAGGATAAAGGCGCTGCTGACTTACTGCTACTTTGAAGCAAGCGGGCGACATAACGCTGTCCACTGCGGAAAGCTAAATGATCTTCTCTATCCGGCTGGGAAATTTCGGTAAACAGTGTGCCAGCTTCATCACCAGAGATGCCCGCCGCTAAATCTACCATTCCTCCCCAAATTTCCGGGTGTTCTAGAGCGATCGCTCGACCTAATCCCCACAAGGTTGAGTGTACCACTGCTAAGGGAGTAGCTGACGATTCTACGGGTTGAGTATTTTGTGTCACCAACCACAGCCGGGGAGACACTGATTTTTCAACCTGGGTCAGCCCCTGTACCAAATTCAGTACACTTTGACAACCCAATGTCTGAGCGTTTTTAAGAGAGTCTCCGGTGATCTCTTTTAAAGAAGGAGTATCCAATCCCCATAGGTGGACTACTCGACGCAACGGGGCTTTATATGTCTGTAATACCTCACGGAACAACTGCTGAAAATCTTCTGCACAGGCAGGATTGATTGTGTAATGTCCTGTCTTCGATAACTTATATCCTTCACCGGGGAAGACGATAACACAAGTTTCGCCCTGACTTTCCAGAAGTCCTGCTAGGGCTGCTGCTATGCCTTCTTGGTCAGCAAAGAGTAACCAGCTACCTGGATGATTTGGCGCAGATTTAGCCAAATTGGATTGACGCCCTCTAGGTTGCCATTCTACTTCATAAAGCCAATTATTTAGGTTCTTTTGAGCAAATTGCAGCATTACTTCACGTTTGGCACGCTTGACGTGCAAACCCTCAATTTCTGCTATTACCTGTCCAGCATCGTCAAAAAGCCGCAGATCGCCGATGCGGGTTTCTTGATTTGAGCTATCTTGGGGACGTATTTGACCATGAATCCACAATTGACTTTCGGGGCGACGGTATACCCGCAGATTATCCAACCCGACTGGGAGATAAGTATCTTCTTCGGCAACATCAGCTAAGGTAGCAAATAAAAGCTGGAAACCAGAGTCCACTAGTACAGGGTGCAACTCATAAGCTGCGGCTTGTGAAACTAATCCTAATGGCAGCCGAATCCGCCCCAGAGCTTCTCCATCGCGTCGCCAGAGTTGCTCAATTCCTTGAAAACTTTCTCCATACTCCAATCCCCGATTTCGTAGATTTTGATAGTATGTTTTGGCCGATAATTCTTCCTGAAAACGTGCCTGTAAGTCTTTGAGAGAAACAATTTCTCCTGAGTTTGTCTGCCCTGCCTGAATTTTTCCAGTTGCGTGCTGTATCCAAGAGCTTGCATCATCTGCTTGGCTCAATATTTGGAAAGAAGCTTGCCCAACACCTTCAGGTGTCAGAATTAACTGGACAACCCGACTAGCATCTTCAGGGATAATTAGTGGTTCCTGAATCAATACCTGCTGGAGAGAAGATCCTGAGCCAAAAGCTACCTTCGCCGCAGCTAGAGCTATTTCCAAGTAAGCCGCTCCTGGCAAAACCACTATGCCATAAACTTGATGACCAACTAGAAAGGGCTGTAAATTGATGCTCAATTCGGACTCGAATAAAGTCTCCTTGATGGCTGAACGTAACTTTTGACCTAGTAGCGGATGCAGATTTGTCTTGCCAGTTGATAGCTTTTGTTGGGGTTTTGGTTCAAACCAATACCGTTCGCGCTGCCAAGGGTAGCATGGTAAACTAACAACCTGACATTTAGATGGATATAGTTGCTCCCAGTCAACGGTAAATCTTAAATTGTAAAGGTTGCCTAAAGAACTAAGTAGCGTTGCCCGTTCCGGCTGACCGCGCCGCAGAGAGGGTAATACCGTTCCTTCTTGACCAAGATGACTGAAGCACTGTGAAATATACCCCGAAAGCACTGGGTGGGGGCTAATTTCTAGGAAAATTGTTTGACCTGCATTTACCAGTTCCTCAATTGCTGGTGCAAAGCGGACGGGTTGCTGTAGGTTACGTCCCCAGTAGGCGGCATCGAAATCTGCACCATTTCTAGATTGACCTGTGACGGTTGAGAAGATGGGAATCTTTGCTGCTTGTGGCTGGAGTTGATTTAGTGTTTCTACCAATTCCTTAGCAAAGGGTAACATTTGGGGGCTGTGGAAGGCATAATTCACAGGTAGCAACTTGCAGAAAACCTTTGGTTGTTCGCGTTGGAGTAACTCTAGAAATGATTCTATAGCAGCAGATTCTCCCGAAACTACTGTGGAAGTGGGACTATTAATAGCAGCGATCGCTAGTCTCCCCTCATACCCACGCAACCAATACTCTGTATCTTTCGGCGACAATTCCACTGCTGCCATTTTGCCATTGCCAGTAGCTTGTTGCATCAAGCGACCGCGATCGCAGATTAGCTGCACGGCATCTGCTAAACTCAGAACGCCAGCAATGTGGGCTGCTGCGACCTCACCCAGACTGTGACCCACTACTGCTTTTGGCTCGATACCCCAAGCACGCCACAGACGAGCAAGTGCCACTTGCAGAGCAAAAATTGCTGGCTGGGCAATCTCTGTCTCTTGCAAACCAGATTGAGAGGCATCTGCTGTCAATTCTGCTAACAAAGACCAATTAGTATGAGATTTGATTAGGGCATCACATTCTTCTATAACGGTGCGAAAGACTGGTTCTTGTTCTAGTAACTCCCGTCCCATCGCCCACCATTGCGGCCCTTGACCGGAGAAAACGAAAACTAGTTTCGGACGGCGATGCTTGCGATTAGAAGATTGATTAGTCTCTAATTTGCTTTGTAAAAAATCTTGTAACTTTTCTTGGAGTTGTCTGGGAGAATCAGCCAACAAAGCCAGACGGTGTTCATAGTGAGTGCGTCGCACACTTGCTGTATAACAAATGTCTGTCAGTGAGACAGCATCGGGTTCTTGAGTTTCCAGAAAATTCTGATAAGCTTGTGCTAGTGATTTGACACCTTCTTGGCTC
>NZ_JAIVFR010000590.1 GCF_020829685.1 Nostoc sp. CHAB 5715
CGTCTTGGGCGAGGATGGGAATGACAGCCTGTTTGGCGGGGCTGGCAATGACCAAGTCGAAGGAGGAGAAGGCGATGATACCCTCCGTGGCGGGGTCGGCAATGACACTCTCCTTGGAGGGCCTGGAAATGATGTCCTCATAGGCGTTGATACTAACGGTTCTGATTCTCCTGGATTAGGGGAGGTTGATACCCTAACTGGAGGGCCTGGGGAAGATCAGTTCTTACTTGGAGATGCTACTAATGTCTTCTATAACGATAACAATGGTGCAAGTAATGGTCTTGCAGACTACGCTACCGTCAGTGGCTTCAACTCCAACGAGGATACAATCCAGCTCAAAGGAACACTGGCAGACTATCGCTTGCAGACTGTGGGAGCCAATACAAGTGTATTTCTGGACAACTCAGGAGAGCTAGATGAACTCGTTGGTGTTGTGCAAGCGTCGTCTCTGAGGCTTGATAGTGACGACTTCCTGTTCTACGAAGAAGAAGATGCTGGACAAGGGACAAACAACACACTAGCCACTGCTGAGGGGCTAGGTACTTTAACATCAGGTTTAGAAGTTAATACCTCTGCTCAGCTGGCAAGACTTCCAGGGAACAATCCTGATTTCGACTTTTTCACATTTTCTTTAGCTAACCGAGGAACTGTGACTATTAGCACGCCGAATTACAGTGGTACCTTTCCAGTTCTCGGCCTATTTAATAGTGCTGGGAACTTACAGAGTTCCAGTACTTCTCAATCAATCACCGCTTCACTAGGGGCAGGTACTTACTCCATTTCAGTAAGTGATTTTGATTACTTCCCTCAAAATGGCGGAACTTTCAGTTCTGGCTTTTTTGACCCTGGTTCTTATACGCTAGGAGTCACTGTAGCCTAAAGACAAATGGTACTAAGAAAAGCGGAAACAGTTGCCAATTAAGAAGTTTGCAGTTGTTTACGTAATTCTTGTCGAGGTTTTGTCATGAAGGGGTAAGCTTTGGGGCGGCGTTTTTGAACTCGTGGTTCCCTGCGTGCGGGACGGTCAGTAACGACTTTGTGAACGATAATTTTGATTGCTTCGTATACACTCGACCACTGCCGTCGAAACACAGGAGATACTGATAGTTCTGCAAATGAATAAACACTACGTGTTACTAACACTGCATCCATCAAATCAAATAAGGCATCTTTGGCTTTGCCCAGGATAGTGTACACACCTGTGCGAAATTGTTTAAGCTTTTCTAATGTCATGGTCAAGCTGTTAAGATTTTTCCTTTTATCAGCATTGACCAATTTGCGGTCAGTTCAACATCGCTGACTGCTTTTTCTTTTCAGGGATTTTTCTCCTGATTAAATATGTTCTTTTTTTGACTATCTTTCTCTAAGTGTTCTTTTCTCAGCATTAGTATTTAGTCTAAACTCCAGATTTTAAAATTTAGATGCTTGCCAATTAGGATTGATCAGACTTGTCATAATATGATCTTCCCATTGCCCATTAATTAATAAATAATCTCTAGCATATCCTTCAATGACAAAACCGAGTCTTTTGAGTACATTGCCACTGCGCCGATTGTGAGGCATATAATTAGCCATGACTCGGTGAAAATTTAACTCTTCAAAAAGATATTGAGTAGCAGCTTTTAGCCCTTCTGTCATATATCCTTTACCTTGTTTACTTTCAGCAAGGCTATATCCCACATAGCAAAAATGAGCGACTCCTCGGACAAAATTACTAAAATTTACAGTTCCAATAATTACAGTTGGGTTTTTTTTGGTAAAAATAAATAGCTTTAACGATTGACCATTGATAAATTCCAGAAAATTGTTCTCTATCTGATACTGCCAATACTCTTGGGTGAAAAAACCATCAGCCCAAAGAGGGTAAAATGGAGTGAGATAGGTTTTGTTATGAATAAAGTATTTGAGAATTTGGGGTATATCTTCATGGATAGCCGCTCTTAAGAACAGGCGATCGCTTGTAATTAGTGGCAGTTCGGATATCATAGACTACTTGATTAACAGAATGTCTTGCAACCAGATTCTCTGGACTTTGTAAGTTTTTTCATGCCTGCGGTAGTGCAGTGGAATTTTTTTTCAAATACTTGCACTGTTAGGGTCAATATTATTAATAGCGATCGCCTTGGCCGTGTTAAAGAATATGGGCGTACAGCCAGGTGGCATAGCAGTTTTTATATTGGCTTATATGGTGAACCAGCGCTGTAGAGCGTTTCCCTCCGTAGGCGACTGGTGTTAGCGTAGCGTTAGCGACGTAGGAGCGTCACCCGAAGGGTCAGCCCCTTCGGGGAATTCAAAATTCAAAACTTGTACTGAGCGTAGCCGAAGTATTCAAAATTCACGCATTACAATCCCCATAAATAAATTTAGGGGCTTGAAAACTTGGACTTTTTGGCGTTAAAGCTGAAGCATCGCGGCACAATTGTTTTTATATTTTCCATAAATGAATTTAGGGGCTTGTATCCTTTTTGTCTTCGGTACAGCGACAACTATCGGTGTGAATTCAGCCATAGCAGCGGGATATCGCTTTGCCCGAGTAGAAGGCTATGTCTACCCCGCAAATAGGTGTTCTAAATAAATTAATGCCAAAATTTGTAATTACTCATCATTCGTATAATTGAGAATAAGTTTGATCAAATAAGGAATAGTGGAGAAGATGGTAGTCGTTTTCACTATCCCTTTTGTTGTTTCAAAATTTCTTTCAAGATTGGTAACTTTTAAAGTATACGGTTTAGTTTGCCCTTGATGTCAGCTACCCTATATTTACCTGATTTTGCCAAAAACGCTACGTTTTCGCTTTACTTCTAATTCATAGGGTGAGTATTTTTACTGGTAATCTGCCATTCAACCAAAATCTTGATAAGCTGATGTCTAATATCTAGAGCCAAAGGATTGAGAGCAAATGGGTGATAAAGCACAGTGCGCGGCATAACTTCGATGAAATCGCTTTGCCCAAACGCTGTACCGCAGGAGATTCAACCAAAAGATAGCTCAAGATTTAACCCAGTCTACAAGAAGGATAGTGATGTGGTGGGAATACGCTACGATTGGCAGGAATTAGAGATTCGGGCGATATACAACACGCCATTGCTAGAGCTTATTTATCAAGCTGCTAGCGTGCATCGCCAATATCATGACCCAACAAAAATACAAGTTTGTAAGCTTATATCTATTAAAACGGGAGGTTGCCCAGAAGATTGTAGCTACTGTGCTCAATCTTCCCGCTATAAAACAGAGGTAAAGGCGCAAGCACTTCTAGAAAAGGAAACGGTAGTTAACATCGCCCAGAAAGCGAAAGAAACTGGTGTTAGTCGCATCTGCATGGGTGCTGCTTGGCGGGAAGTGCGGGATAACTCACAATTTGAGGAAGTCTTGGAAATGGTCAAGGATGTAACCGCAATGGGTTTGGAAGTGTGTTGCACTCTAGGTATGTTGACAGCAAATCAGGCTAGGAAATTGGAAGAAGCAGGACTTTACGCCTATAACCATAACTTAGATACCTCACAAGAATATTACAGCACAATTATTACCACAAGAACTTATAGCGATCGCTTGAACACAATTGAAAATGTCCGTCAGACAAATGTTACTGTATGTTCCGGCGGTATCCTTGGTTTGGGCGAAACTGTCGATGACCGGGTTGGGATGTTACAAACTCTGTCAAACTTACATCCGCATCCAGAGTCCGTACCAATTAATATTCTTTCACAAGTACCAGGCACACCCTTAGAAAATCAGCCTGATGTTCCCATTTGGGATATTGTGCGGATGATTGCCACAGCCAGGATTTTAATGCCAGCTTCTGATGTGCGTCTTAGTGCGGGTAGGGCTAGACTTTCTCAAGTTGAACAAGCTTTTTGCTTTATGGCAGGAGCTAATTCTATCTTTTCTAGCGACGATAACAAGATGTTGACAGTGACTACTCCCTGTCCAGATTACGATACTGACCGAGAAATGCTAAATTTACTTGGTTTGGGAATGCGATCGCCTTCCCAAAGGCAAGAGAAAGTGACAAGTCCGCCTGTTGTATGCGAGGAGAGGAATGAGGATTAGTGATGCGTTAGCTAACCAGGAATGTATATTTGTCATTAGTCATTTGTCATTAGTCATTTGTCACTTGTACTGAGCGTAGTCGAAGTATTAGTCATTTGTATTTAAAAGGAGAGATGACCATTGACTGCATGAGT
This sequence comes from Nostoc sp. CHAB 5715, assembly GCF_020829685.1. Lineage (GTDB taxonomy): Bacteria > Cyanobacteriota > Cyanobacteriia > Cyanobacteriales > Nostocaceae > Nostoc. Next base: position 4,185 of record NZ_JAIVFR010000590.1, read on the forward strand.
GTCTTAACAATTGCAATGTACAATCTAGACGCGCATCAGCTTAGTAAATGATTGTCTCCAGTTCCTTTTACCTGAGGCAGCAATTGGATTGGCTTAACCTACAATCTGCGATCGCCTAAGTTGAGCTTTGCCTACGCACTCCCCAACAAACTGAAGTGGTCTACCTCGTAACGGGAGCGGTCTACCTCGTAACGGGAGCGGTCTACCTCGTAACGGGAGCGGTCTACCTCGTAACGGGAGCGGTCTACCTCGTAACGGGAGCGGTCTACCACGTAACGGGAGCGGTCTACCTCATAACGGGAGCGGTCTACCTCATAACGGGAGCGGTCTACCTCGTAACGGGAGCGGTCTACCTCGTAACGGGAGCGGTCTACCTCAATTAGTGATTAAATACCGAAAAATTATTCGTATCATCTGAAAATTTTATAAGAAAGGCTAGCTGAAAACCCTTGAGAAACAGCGCGGAGTCGGAGACACTCCGCCTCCGAACACAGTTGCGTATTTCGTACTTTAGGCTGCGTGTTGAAAGCTTTCGGGCGGCGTTTACGCCTGAGTCAATATATAGTACAATAGTCCTATCAGTACAAGATTTAAAAACCTACCCCCGGACTGGGGGAAAGTCTACGCCCAAAACATTCTTTGAGGAGATA
>NZ_JAIVFR010000591.1 GCF_020829685.1 Nostoc sp. CHAB 5715
GACGTGTTGTGGCAACTGCCCTAGTAATTAATAATCCGCAACACAAACCCGAACAATTACCCAAGGGAGTGATTTTAGTAATAACAGCGATCGCACCTGATTGGTTACCATTACTGCACCAAGTTGGTGGTATTATTACTGAACAAGGCGGATTAACCAGCCACGCTGCAATTCTTGCCAGAGAATTAGGTATCGCAGCAATAGTTAACGCCACATCTGCTACAACCTTAATCCAAACTGGCGAACGACTGCTACTTGATGGCGACAGAGGAGAAGTTTATCGGATCAAAGGAGAAGGGGAAAGTGGGAGAGAAAAAGAGATGGAGAGGAGGAAAGTGGCAGAAAATCCTCTCCATCCCCCGATCTCCCCATCCCACTCTCCTGTTGCTTCTCATCTACCTATGATTGCTACCCAACTGCTGGTTAACTTGAGTCAGTCCAGTTTAATAGAACAAGTGCAAAGCTTTCCTGTGGATGGAGTGGGATTGTTGCGCTCAGAATTGATGGTACTAAATATATTGTCCGGGCAACATCCCAATAGTTGGATTTTAGGCGGGCGGGAAGCAGAATTGTTAGAGCTATGGTCTGAGCAGATTATACAGTTTGCCCGTGCTTTTGCACCAAGACCAGTTTTTTATCGTTCTTTAGATTGGCCCCAGAATTTACCATCATTGAGTGATAATTTACAATCTTCAACACAATCGATGTTGGGTGAACGTGGTACTTTCAGCTACTTACGAAATCCCGCAGTCTTTAAGTTGGAACTGCAAGCTTTAGCGAGTGTCCAGCAAGCTGGTTACAGCAATGTAAATCTACTGTTGCCTTTTGTGCGGACTGTGGAAGAATTTGTCTTTTGCCGTCGTAAAGTTGAGCAAGCCCTTTTAACTGAGGTGTCAGAGTTTCAATTGTGGATGATGGCAGAAGTGCCAAGCGTCCTGTTTTTACTGCCAGAATATGTTAAAGCAGGTGCAGGCGGAATTTCTATTGGTACAAATGATCTGACCCAATTATTGCTCGGAGTGGATCGAGAGCAAGGACAGCTAGTAAAAGTATTTAATGAACGTCATCCGGCAGTTATGAGTGCGATCGCTCAACTGATCCAAATGGCTAAAAGTGCCGGTATCCCTTGTTCAATCTGCGGTCAAGCACCAGCCCTCTATCCAGAAATCATCGATAAGTTAGTGGAATGGGGCATAACTTCCATTTCCGTTGAACCGGAAGCAGTCGAGCGAACCTATCAGGCGATCGCTCGTGCTGAACAACGCTTAATTTTAAAAGCAGCACGACGAGAATTAAAAGAGGGAACTTCATAGCTAGCACGTGCAGCATATTCCAGCAAGTCTCGCTCTTGGCGATCGCAAGACTAATTAGAGGTAGAAACCCAAGAGTAGATAGCTACTTTCAAGAGTCGCCCAGGCTCTCTAAAAGCCGATCAACTTTGTTTTCAATAGTATTGAGCTTCCTAAGAATAGTGGGTCTGTCAGAATCTAGGGAACTAAGCAAGTTTGCAATACCTTCTGCCACGTTCACTAGGCGCAGCGTCGCTTCTCTTAATTCGCGTCTTTCTTCTATTGCTTCCTGTTGGATAAAAGTCAATTCAGCTATGCGGTCTGCTAAAGCTTGGATAGAGCGACTGTTTGACTCAGTAATTTGCTGGAGCTCAGAAAATTCCATAGTGGTGTCCGATTTAAACCCTCCAGGTTTCACGGTCTGAAACCTGCATCCCATCGTACTACTTCTCTGTTATTTTTAATCTTGCGCTCCCATTTAATAATAAGACCACCTTCATTGAGCTCGCCTACTATTCCAGAAACTGCAAACAACTGGTAATGTGTCATAAGATATTTCTGCCCGCACATCGCCCGATTCTCCAGTTATTGTTTCTGCTGTTGCAGTCTGGGTAAATACAACCGTCGCACTCAAAAGAGCTAAACCGATTAGAGATTGACTGATAAAGGAGCGAATAGTAATCATCGTTGGCGTTGTATATAGTACATTCAACTTTATACAACACCGCCAAAATGTTCAATATCGGTAAATTGCCGCAACGGCTGTGCTATATGGAATCTGTTCAAAGGGAACAGCGTAAACCGTGCCACCATTTAATAAAGTATGAGCAGCAACAAAATCCAACAAATCCTCATCACCAGTTTCTTTTTCTGGGTGTAAATAAACCGTTTCTGAGGTTGGATCGAATAAACCCCACTGTTGCTGACCAACTGCAACTAGTAATGAATCCACTCGTTGGTAATAAGCGGCACAGACAACTTCTTGGAGGTTGTTAGATGCTTTACCAGTATCACCACCAAACAATTCGTTAAATTGCTCCAAAACTGCTTGCTGTGACTTTTGGAAATCAGCCTCGACAATCGGCCAAGCTTGGTCATGTAACTCTTGGGCGCTGAGAATTTCTGGATTACCGGTGATAGCTTCATCCATCAAATGCTGGTAAGTATTTGCCTGTCTATATAAAGGCAAGAGATACTCTACCCCAGCCAGCACCAAAGGCGCTTTTTGCAATTTCAGTTTCTCGTGTAATCCGCGATCGACAATTTGAAAGAATTGTATAATGTCTTCTTGATGTTTATCCCTGTCAGGGCTTCCCTGTCCGTGAAACGTACCCGGCTGCGAAAAAGTGTTGGCGGTTCCCCCTTTTGATGTTGCAATGCGAAACTGACCTTCTTTAGCAGTATCGTCTTTTTGCAGAGCTTCATCTAGACTTTTAGGGAGATTTTCTACTTCTACCTGTTTGACGCTGTAGCGTGTTCCTTCAAAGAATCTGACATCTTGTTGGCTCAAAGCCAGTATATAGAAGCGACCATTGCCGTTTAAAATTGGCAGCAGTGGTTTGATGTGAAATCGGTCTGTAACTACGACCAACTCTTGAAAATCAATTGGCAGGGTATAATAGCGAAAAATATTTTCAGAAATAAAAATCGCCAGCCCTTGTCCTATTTGCTCCCAAAACTCTTGGGTATCAATTTCCTGGGATTTTTCCAACAATGCGATCGCATCTTCCTGTTTCAAACCCGCATCAATTAAACGAGTCTCCGCTTCCCTAACCAAATTTTTAAAGCGAATTGGGTTTTGTCGGACTTCTGGCCCGGCTGGCTGCGTTGGCATATAAATTGAAACACAATTTCCTTTTGGCTGTTCTATTAATGTCTTTATTTCCTCTCTAGAGATTAATTGCATATTATATCCCTCCTATCAACATGACCAAATACATCAGATCAGACCATCGATATTCAATGATCTGATAGGACATTATTCTGAGATGGCGGCGATTGTAGCCCAACCGTTTGCTTCTGAATCTATTTCACCTCAAGGAGGATTTAGTTGCATCTTTCTTTTGATAGGCAATATTCATCAAGGGTATTACTCATAGACATCTCCGAAAAAGTAGAGACGTAGCATTGCTACGTCTCTACAAGGGTTCTAGATAACGCATACTTAATTTATCGAGATGTCTAATTAAAACCCCAAATTTAAAAGCCAAAATTGCCACAAGCATCAAATGTTTGGCGTGTTAGAGTTTGCGCGTCCTGAGTTTACGCCTATTCTGCTATCTCGTTGGCTAAGACCTAAAGTTACTCGTTTCATAATCCAGTACAAAGCTGCAAGTACCACAAAGGTGATAGCAATAATTACTATAGGCTGTTTTCCAAGAAGTTCTTCTACTCCTTTGGTTAGTACGGCATCGGGTTGAGTAATAAAATCCCAACTGTTGAAACGCAAAAATCGCCCCCAATAAACACCAACAGCACAGAGAAAATGGGTAATCAACTCAACACCCCAAATCCATTGGCTTTTGCCGATACGATGTAAGTAGTAACCCCAATTAATTAACGATATTACATAAGCTTCAAATCCCCCGATAATTACTAATAAATACAAAGGAATGAGTACCAAAGTAATTATCCAAACTGATTGAATCGTGCGGATATCATATATCAAGTGAATTACATCAGTCAACAAATATGGTGCATTCGGTAAGAAAGCATAGAAAACTAAGAATCCTAGCCACCAAAGCCAAGAGCCACCACGCTTAAAGCGAAATAGCCACACACTCAAAGCTAAAGGTATAAAAGCCAGAAATAAATTCCAAGTCATCCAACTCATATTAATTCGCAATACCTGCACAACTCTAGCTATCAATTCTTCTTTCATAGGTGCTAACTTAGAAGACGTTTTATTGATCTAAATTCACTCTGTAGTGTTATTGTTAATCTCAGTGATTGAGTGTCATTTATAAGGAAATGCACACTTATACAGCAGAATTCAGGAGTAAAACACGCTTTATACCTGGGTAACAGACTTAGCTTGTGTACCCCACCAACTTGAAATCTGCTGTATGTCTGAAATATAGAGTTTTTATCTTTTTCATACTGGGGGATGAAATTTATCAATCAACTGAAATCACTAGTATAGCCAGAAAATCACCCGGGTAAAATTTACCACACAAAGAAAGTCTGAGCGGCAAAAACGCTGCTAAATACCTTCCTGTGGATTTTTTTATGGGAATATTGCCCCTGTCCTAACTATTATATTGATCTAATTTTGCCCTGCTAGAGTTCCAGAAGCATCCTAAAGTTTTTGCCAAGAGTGTAAAATACTTGTGCTATCCCTTGAGAAGTAACTCACGGTGAATTACTCCTATTTGTCTACGGCTTTTTACCCCACCCTAACCCTCCCCTTATAAAGGGGCTACCGTGTACACACAAGTCGAATTTCTTCTTAAATCCCAAAGATTACCTACTTAATCGCAGTGATGGTTAGGGTGGGGTAAAACTAAAGCTAAAACCTTAGTAAATCAGGTTTCGGGTGAGGTTT
>NZ_JAIVFR010000592.1 GCF_020829685.1 Nostoc sp. CHAB 5715
TAATCCGCTTTGATTTTTGAAATTATTTGCGTAGGCGGGGAGTAGGGAATAGGGAGTAGGGAGTAGGGAATCAGGCTTTTCGAGGTGTACGGTGTTTATTCAAAAATCAAATAGGAATCCTATAGCTTTTGAATTGTTAATAATTCTCCCTACTTACAAACTTCTAAATTAGTTTGACTCTTATCGATGGATACACTCGGCGCAGGTAAATATTTACGTACTATACTCATTACCTTGTCAGCGACCACAGGTTTAGTGATAAAATCTGTAGAACCGACTACTTTAGCACGAACTCTATCTAAAAGACCATCACTACCTGTTAATATAATTACTGGTGTATTGGCGAAGGCAGATATTCGTCGCAACTGAGTACAAATTTCGTAACCACTGGCGACTGGCATAATCAAATCCAAGAAAATCAGGTCTGGTTTATCCTGAATGAGGATTGGGAGAGCTTGTACAGCATCTTGAATTTTGATAAACCTTAGTCCATTAGAGGTGATAATATCCTCTAGCATTTTACAGACCAGAGGGCTATCATCTACGCAAGCTACTAGTGGAGCAATCGATTTCTTTGGTTGTGCGGTGATAGGCTTATTGTTGCCCTCAATCACTACTAAGGGCATGTCAGGTATTTCCACCAATTCAATGATTCCTTTAAGGATATAAGGAAGCAATGAACGGGTGAGTGGCAGTACACTTTGCTTCATTTTCACGGCTAAATCTCGCAGAGTTAATTTGCCGTTGATTAAATTTAAAAAGTTTTTGTAGACAGATGGACTTACCATCTGCTGAAGTTGTTCTGGTCGGCGTAGAACTGGTGCCAAGTCAGGAGAAAAATTTGCTAAACCTGCTTCTGACCAAATTTTCCACGAGTCTTGCATGTGCTTTACAGACATTTCTGCACTCGTGAAGCTTATTGGTGCTTCTAAGATAACTTCTTGGCTGCGATTGCAACTTATAGAAGCAAAATTTCCTTGCATAGCTAGGTCAAATAATAGTTCTGCTATGGTGTTTTCGGCAATAGACTGAATCTGTTCTCTCTGAATTTTATGTTTTTTATGAAAGATTTCTAGAATGCGATAATCCCAGTAATCTAGTGATACGTCTTGCAAACGCAACTGCAATTTCTCAACATCAATTTGGGGGCAATTTTGAGCCATATTTCTACGCCAGCGGCGGAAGGGATGAGTTCCACCTGTTGCCCAAACTATCCGCCCCAGCCGATAATAAAAAGTCCATTGGCTGCCTTTAGAACTTTTAATATTTAATTTGCCATTGTATTGTAGCTGAGTACAAGTTTTAAATTCATTAACTAGGTTATTTGAAAAAATAAGTTCGGAGTGGGTCATACTTTGTTCCTTGTATTAAAAAGCCAACTATTGATAAACCCACACTAGTACTGCAAGGCGGAAGTCAGCCCCTGTGGGGAAGTCAAAAGTCAAAAGTCAAAAGGCTTTAATTTTTTGGGCTTTATGGCTGTAATGAACAGTTATCAGTTAAAAATTGATAACTGTTCACTGATCTAATGGTAGGTTTATTTCCGCCGACCTGTACTAGCTATATAGTGGTCAGCAGATAGGTCAAGAAGTGCAAATACATTTCGTCTTTTGTAGCAGTCTAAATCAAGTTTATTAAAATCTAGGGATATAGGAAAATCGCAAAAATATTACTAGTAAAAAAGTCATGTAGCACAGAGTTGATTATCGGCAAACTTGATGACTCAAGTAGGTTGCTATAGCCCACATCATTAAAAAAGATGCATTCAGTATTTATATATTATTTTAATAATTTACATACAGAATTATATCCGTATAATTTCTGAATTTTTGTTTAAAAAAGATTGGCAGTCTTTATCTATGTCAATACTGCTTGGTTTTGCCTAAAAAATAACTCTAATGTAGGTTAGGTTGAGGAACGAAACCCAACATTTTCGTGCTTTGCCGGGTTTCACTACCTTTAACCCAACCTACAAATCTTCTTAACTGATTAGTATTGCGATCGCTTAGATTTTCCCGACTCAGGCTGATAGTAAAGGGCTGATTTATACAAGATTTGTTCTTGATGGGTTTCTAAAGTGCAATTAGATAAGGGGTAAGTTACACAAGTAACAACATAACCAGCCTGTATTTCACTTGGGCGCAGAAATTTTTGCTCACTTTGATCAACTTCACCGCTAATAAGTTTGGCGACACAGGCAGAACATTCGCCTTGTTTGCACCCAGATGGTAGGCGGATACCTGCTTCTTCTGCCATATCCAGAATATATTGATCGTCTGGTACTAGAATAGTACGATCTAATCCAAGTGTAGGATTGATGAATTGAACTTGATAAACTGCCATCTGCTGTTTGTAATTATTGTTTAACTGCTTTCATCGATAAACTAATCCGCTTGAGTTTCTCGTTGATTTCTAGCACCTGCACTTTCACTACTTGTCCGACTTTGACAACTTTGTTGGGATCGTCTACAAATCTATCAGCAAGTTGGGATATATGCACCAAGCCATCTTGATGTACGCCGATATCAACGAAAGCGCCGAAGTTGGCGACATTTGTGATTATTCCCTCTAGTTCCATTCCCACCTTTAAGTCGCTGATTTCTTTAATTCCTTCTTTGAAGGTGGCATACTTAAACTCTGCGCGGGGATCTCTACCTGGTTTTTCTAGTTCGCTGAGGATGTCGCGTAATGTGGGTTCGCCGACGCTATCGGTAACATATTTTTTCAGGTTGGTCTTTTTGAGTTTTTCGGCAATTTGTGTCACCTGATTTAATGGCACATTTAGATCAGATGCGATCGCTTCTACTACAGAATAACTCTCTGGATGCACTGCTGTATTATCCAATGGGTTGTCACCGCCGCGAATTCGCAGAAAACCCGCCGCTTGTTCAAAGGCTTTTGGCCCCAATTTGGGAACTTTCAAAAGTTGTCGGCGATTTTTAAAGGCTCCATTCTGGTTACGATAGGCGACAATATTATTGGCAACTGTTGCCGTAACCCCAGAGACGGAAGTCAGAAGTTCTTTGGAGGCGGTGTTCAAGTCTACGCCGACGTAGTTAACGCAGCTTTCTACAGTCTCATCCAATTTCTTTTTCAGCAATTTCTGATCGACATCGTGCTGATATTGTCCCACACCAATGGATTTGGGATCGATTTTCACCAGTTCCGCTAGAGGATCTTGCAAACGGCGACCGATACTAATCGCACCGCGCACGGTAACATCTAAATCGGGAAACTCTTCTAGCGCCACAATACTTGCAGAATATATAGATGCGCCAGATTCATTCACCATCACCTTAACTGGTTTGCGTTCTATGGTTTGCAATACTTGCGTGACAAACTCCTCTGTCTCGCGCGACGCTGTACCGTTACCAATGGCGATTAACTCAATCTTGTATTTTTCAATCAGATTTTTGACAGTTTGTGCAGCTTTAGCGCGTTGTTCAGCCGCTTGGTGAGGAAAAACCGCTTGGTATTCCAAAAATTTCCCCGTTTGGTCGAGGACAGCAACTTTACACCCAGTTCTAAATCCAGGGTCTATCGCCAAGGTTGGTTTCATTCCTGCTGGTGCAGACAGCAACAACTCTCGCAGATTAGTTTCAAATGTCTTGATTGATTCCATGTCTGCATAGACTTTCTTCTCAGAAATTACCTCTCCCATTAGAGAGACTTTCATCAAACGATTGAATGCATCTTTCAACATCGCCTGATAAAAATCCCGAATTGTCCGAACTTTGGTTTTAATTTCTTTCGACTCAAGATAGTAAAGTACCGTATCTTCATTAAAAGCAATTTCAAAGCTTAATACTTTCTCCGTTTCACCCCGACACAAAGCCAGCATATTGTGGGGCGCAATATTTTTTACCTTAATTTGATAGTTACGGTACATCTCAAATTTGGTTGTACCTTCGGGATAGTCATCTTTGATGCGGGAGACGAATACCCCTTCTTCTAGAAGATAATCGCGGATATATGCGCGTAATTCAGCTTTTTCAGCCACTTCTTCCGCTAAAATATCAGCAGCACCTTTGAGTGCCTCTTCTGCTGTTTTTACTCCCTTGGCTTCAGAAATATACTTAGCCGCTTCTTCTTCCAGGGAAGTCGTTGCAGCATTTTTGACATTTAGCGACTTGATGAATTCCGCCAATGGTTCGAGTCCTTTTTCTCTGGCGATAGTGGCGCGAGTGCGTCGTTTTGGGCGATAGGGTAAGTATAAATCCTCAAGTTCGGTTTTTTGTAAACAGGATGAGATTTTGGCTTTGAGTTCATCTGTAAGTTTACCAAGTTCTGCGATCGCACTTAAAATTACAGATTTTCGTTCTTCCAGTTCTGTTAAATAAGTATATCGATCAGCCAGTTCACGTAGTTGCACTTCATTCATCTCATCGGTGCGCTCTTTTCGATAACGTGCAATAAAGGGAATTGTTGCACCCTCCGCCAAAAGTTCCAGCGCGTTTTGCACCTGATGGGGTTTGAGATTTATTTCAGTTGCCAGTAATTGAGGAATGTTCAGCATTGAGTGTCTAAAATGAAAAAATGAAAATGCTACTTCTAAAGGTAATATGCTAGTACCGCAAGGCAAAAGTCACGCATTCACGCAGTCAAAAGTTTTGTATATCAAAGCTTTTGCAAGTTTTCAAATGGTAGCTTGATTTACGCCAAGCTGTACTAGATCCTTATTCTGGCGCAAGGGCAAAGTTTTAAGCTAATTTACCAGATGATTGCTCACAAGAGTGCAATTGAGTTTTAAAGCCTTTCAATCCGCGTAGGTAAACAAGAGTTTGTATAGCATAGCGCAGCTATTCTGAGTCGAGACACTGGCAACTGAAAT
>NZ_JAIVFR010000593.1 GCF_020829685.1 Nostoc sp. CHAB 5715
TAAGAGTGTTGTGCTTTTTACTTGCTTTTGATACCAATCATCTACCACTACAAATATTGTTGTAATTAGGGTTCCAAAGTCTATGCTAGTCATGGGGGAAGTCTGAGTTGAAAAGCTGGTAACTTTCATCTTCTTACTTCTCCCGCCTTTTTTCCTAATTCACATTAGGCGTGAAGTCAGAACAAGAAAGTGGGGGATTAGAACCCACCACTAATTGTTTTGCACCAAATCTATGATTTAGTCGGGGTCTTAAACCTATTCATTCGCTGGGTGCACAGAATTCGATTCTGAATTCTGGCGACTGACGCCTTTATTCTGTTTTGATAAGGGAGTACTCTACAATAATTTGCACGGGGAAATCTCACTGTTCCACTGTTTCAAGGTGTCCCTTACCTTCTAAAGTTGCTAGTTCAATATCTGCAATACATCGAACTTTCACGTAATTCAGTGTCAGATTGCCAACTAGATGAACCCTCCCTGTTTGATGCTCAAAATCAGCTGACTGGAAATTAGACGCTTCTGGGTCGAGTCTGACACCTAAATCAGTACCTCCATTAGTATTTGTAAATTTGATGTGAACATAACCTCGGTCAATACTTTCTTTGAGTGCTGTAGCTGTTTTTTCAGGTCGTAAGCTTGCTTCAACAGAATGTTCCCCGGATGATAAACGTTGCACTAACTCATTCATACAGATGTCTTCTCCTTAATAATCACTTTTGTTTTGATTTGTTGATGCTTGTACTTTTACTGGTTCGTATACTGGAATCTCAAATACCAGCGTCTTGTGGCAAAACTCTTTCCATTCGGGAGTTACATTGTCAAAAATGATATTCTCATCCTTGAAAATGCCATCCGTGACTACGTAGTTTTCTTGCAGGTAAAGAAAGTCATCATCAGTTAGCTCCCGATTAATTTCGACTGACTTACCCTCAACTGACTTGTTTTCTTTCCTTGTATTTTCAGCATACTCTATCCATTGACTGAACTCACGTAATTTTTTCAAAGAGTAAGCTTTGCAATATTTTCCCATTGTTGCCATAGTAATACCTCTGTTCAGATTCTTTTTAGCAGCGATGCTATGACGCTATGTTTTAATATTTCAACAAAATTGGCAGAATTGGTCGTGCATCGAGATGTTTTTCTCTAATACCCTCATCAAAGGTTAACTCTAGCAGCGGAGATCCCCCTTGTTCAATAGCGACAGCACTATGTGTACAAAGCACAGACATAGCATCAGTCAAATTTTTGTCACTATTAATTATGATTTTTACGCTCGTTAGCTTTCTGATACCCAAGGGATGAGAGATTAACCGTTGATGCGCTGTTAATGAGCGATCAAGCCAAGTTGTCAGAGCAATACAATCAGGAATCACAAAGCAAAAAGGCTCTTCCTGATTTGCCAGATTTTCTGCTGCAAAACTAATATACATCTGTCCTCGCATCCACTCAACCCAGTCTGAAGTTGAATGGGACATCAACTTGCTCTCATCAGACTTCCTACGTAGACCGATACCAAAGGGTGATGCTTCTGTGTGTTGCTCACGAACACGCATTAGCGTATGAACGTCTATTAGCTCAGATTGCTGTTCCACTAAATGTTTATCTTCTATCCAAATTAACTCAAGAAAAGTATTCTCAAAAAAAATTATCTTTGAGGCTGTTCCTTGTTTAACATGCTGCACTAGTTGATTAGAGCAGTAAAGACCAAGTTCTTCAAGAACTGAGACACTTTCAGCGCCTTTTGTCGTGCAGACAAAAATGTGATCTACCTCTAGAAAAAAATCATCCCCACTTATTTGGGGTGACGTTGTTTGCATCGCAACCAATTCTCAGCTTTAGTTTTTCTTGCTAAACTCTAGACTCTAACCAAAGAGATTTGGCTTACTCAGTAACCCATGTGTGGAAAGTTAAGCCGTAGTCTTGGTTGAGCTTCTATTTACCCGCACTCAAATGAGTGTAGTTTTCATCCAAAGGTTAATGGGGAGATCTAAGAAATAAAATGCCCCGCTGTATCAAGGGTATTGTGGCTAGACGACTATATCTTTGGCGCTTTCGCCCCGGGGACGAAAGCGACGGCGGGGCATTTTATTATCGGTAAGTGCCATGTATGACTGATCCCACAGGTGTTGTCCTATCAATTAGAAATATTACTCAATTGCGTATACCCTATTTTGATATTAAAAGCCAGCTTTTTTCTTTTTTCATCGTTAATCAACGAAATTACTTAATTATAAAGATTATCATTAAGCTTAAAGAATATCAAGCTACTTACCCAATAACTTCTCTATAGCTGAAATCTTTTTCAGCAATGATGTTACTGGATGCTATGCAGATCAACATATAATTACTATGGTAAGTTTCGTGTAGAAGGTAGTCTAGACAAATTGTGAGCAAGTTAAAAAAACAGAGTCAACTAGTCACTGGCTTCAACTATGAAATTTTGGATTCTGAACAACGTATTGTTATTCAACAGCGAACTGGAGAAATTAAGGAGCGCTTACGACGTTCAGCACAAGATATTTGGGAAATTGGTCAGAAGCTGGCTGACGTGCGTTCTCGGCTCAAGCATGGAGAGTTTGAGACTTGGCTGAAAGCTGAGTTTGATTGGAGCCGACGCACTGCTTACAATTTTATTAATGTTTATGAAGCATTTACTGAACGTGCAAACCTTGCACAAATAAATATTGCCACATCTGCGCTCTACCTTTTAGCAGCACCATCAACTCCAGAAAACGTCCGTGAAGAAATTCTGCAACGTGTTAATGAAGGTGAAACCTTAACTCATAAGAGTATTCGTCAAGTAATTGAGGAAGAGAAATCACAGTCTATCTCTGTTGCTACTTCGCCTGAGCCACCACAGCCACTTACTTCTAATAAGCCAGAGATTGTGGCTATAATTCCGAAGGAAGCGGTTAAAGTTGAAACGCCAGTTTTAGAGATTTCTGTAGCAAAAACATCCTCAGTCTCAACAATAGGTGAGACTCCTAATAAAATCCAGTCAAGTTGGTTTTTACTGGAAAAGCAACATTTTGTATTTTGTGGTGATACAGCTTCACCACAATTCATCGAACGCATACCTTTTGCTGCACTTGCCATTGCCATTACCTCCGATGACTGGGATCACGATTGGTTAGTTGAGCGGGCGAAGACTGTGATTATCTCTCCCGAATCAGATTTAAAGGAGCAGCTGATTAAACAGCTAATCAAGATGTTTTCGGCATCTGGGGACATAGTGATTTTTCCCTGGCTACCAAGTAGGGATATGATCGGAATCGCTCATCAGCTAAATCGGCGAGTGTTTTCGGGAGATCCCAGCATTGAGCGTTGTTGTCAGGCGATCGCACACTCCCAATTAACAACTGAGCCATTAGACTATCCTTAGACAACGGAATTTCATCTTCAGCTAAAATCAGGTCGTTGAAAGCCGCAAACTGTTTCCAGCCGTTGACATCTATCAAAGGTCATAGAATATTTTAGTAATAGTCTAAAATGACACATATTTCAAATATTGATAATTATTAGCTATTAATTACAGGATTGCCAAATGCCACAATCCCTAGTAATGTAAGAAAGTCTAAATGAAAATAACTAGCAATATCAAAGCTTGCATCGGTGACTTACTAATTTCGCCCTGTCTTCCCTAGAGCAATTGAGGTCTGTTCTTTGAGTTTTCTCAATTGAATTAAAGAATTCTGTAAAAACACCACCTTGAGCAAGAAAGAGGTATGTCTGTTTAAGGTTTGCTGTATTTAAGTGGATTTTTAAACTAAGATACCCACAACAACTGATTCAAACCCTTGTTCAGCCAGGAGTGAGAGTGAAATTAATTTTGCCACTACTGTTTGTCTGCATCTGATTAGCTGAGGCATAGTAATGACTCAAATTATCAATAAATTTCCAGAAATTCCCTCTCAATGTGCGACAATCGTTGATATTCTGCGCGATCGCAGTTTTAAGATGCCGCACACACAAGCCTTTACTTTCCTTGAAGATGGAGAGACTCAGGAATTAACGCTGACTTACCATGAATTGGATCGGCGCAGTCGGGCTGTAGCAGCTCAACTCCAAGCTCTTGGTTTGAGTGGGGAACGTGCCATATTGCTCTATCCTCCTGGACTGGATTACTTAAGCGCATTTTTCGGTTGTCTATATGCTGGGGTAGTGGCGATTCCAGCTTATCCGCCTTCCAATCAACGTAAAATGCCCAGAATACAAGCTATTAGCATAGATGCACAGGCAAGTATTGCTCTCACCACAACAGCAATGCTCCCCACATTACAATCAATACTCACACTCCTAACAAAACAGGGAAATTTTCGCTGGCTGACAACTGACAACATAGCACACGATCTAAACGAAGATTCTTGGCAGCAACCTGCAATTAATGGAGATACCCTAGCCTTTCTACAATACACTTCGGGTTCTACAGGCACACCAAAGGGAGTCATGCTCAGTCATGGCAATCTGCTGCACAACGCCGCCGTAACTTACCAACTTATGGAACATTCAATCAGCAGCAGGTTTGTCTCTTGGCTGCCTGTTTACCATGACATGGGGTTGATTGGCGGCATTTTGCAACCTTTGTATGGTGCTTTTCCTTGCGTCTTAATGTCGCCAGCATCTTTTCTACAACGACCTTACCGCTGGTTGCAAGCAATTTCCCGCTACAAAGGCACAACCAGTGGTGGCCCCAACTTTGCTTATGAACAATGTGTTCAAAGGATTACTCAAGAACAAAAAGAAACTCTCGACTTAAGTAGTTGGAGTGTTGCGTTTAATGGTGCTGAACCAGTGCGGCAAGATACTCTTGAACTATTTGCAACC